>JAQTLJ010000001.1 GCA_028714935.1 Candidatus Margulisiibacteriota bacterium
CCCCCCAATGAAGCATATTCATACAGCGGGATCGCCGGCCCATTGACCTGAGTCAGGGCTACCCGGCCGGCAAGAATATGGTCGGGGTGGAAAGGAGCGGCGAATTTCCTGAGATCAAAAGTCAGCCGGGAGAATTGCGCCTGGCTGCCGCCGCCTTTTATGCCGAGGTCCAGTTTGGCCGATATCTCCTCCCCGTTCCTGGGATGCAGGTCCTGGTCGGCGTTATTGATCTCCAGGACCGCGCTCCCAAACATATAATGGCGGGCAAGATCCTGCATGGCCGGCGTTATTGGGTTTGCTCCCTGCCGGACATTAAGAAATGAGTTCATCAGGCAATTGATCCCGCCCTTGATAACCAGATTGGGCAGGAGCGGCCTGGCAAGATAAATTTTCAATAGCTGAAAGTCATTATTATATGTACTGCAATTACCGGCCGAAGTCTTGCCGCCAAAACCGTAAAAATGCTCATCAATATAGCGGCCGCCGGAGATCTCCAGATCGGCCGCCAGGGGAAAAAGAACGCGGTAGCGGCCCGCCTTATCCGGCAAGGAAAAGAGAAAACCGTAATCCCACCCGCCATTCTCATACCAATTGAACAGCAGGTTTAAAGATTCACTTTTATGCAGCAGATCTTTTGCTTCACCCAATACGCCGTAGCCCATCCCGACAGTCGGATCGTAACTGATATAGGGCAGCAGATTCTTGCTGCTGTTTTCAGCCAGGAGCGGCGCGCCCAAACACAGCAGGCAAAGAACGGCAAGCAAATATCTAAAGCGCATCTGTGTTATAATTATAGCATGATATTAATGATCGATAACTACGACTCTTTCACCTATAATCTCGTCCAATATCTCGGCGAGCTGGGCGAAGAGCTCAAGATCTATCGCAACGACAAAATAAGCATCACGGAGATCGAGAAACTGAGGCCCAAAAGGATCGTCATCTCTCCCGGCCCCGGGACACCAAAAGATGCGGGCCTCTCTGAAGAAGTCATCAGATTTTTCTCCGGCAAGATCCCGATCCTCGGCGTTTGTCTTGGCCATCAGGCGATCGGCGAGGTTTTTGGCGGCAAGATCATCCGCGCCGGCCGGATCATGCACGGCAAGACTTCCGAGATCTATCATGACGGCAAAACGATTTTTAGGAACATCTCCAGCCCTTTTACAGCCACCCGTTACCATTCACTGATGGTCGAGAAAAAAAGTCTTCCGAAAGTCCTGGAGATCTCTGCCTGGACAAAAGAGGGAGAGATCATGGGTTTAAGACACAAGAAATATCCGGTCGAAGGCGTCCAATTCCACCCGGAATCTATCCTGACTTCTTCGGGGAAGCTGCTTTTGAAGAACTTTTTGTCCCTTTAGTTTCTTTCTTGCCGTAATCGGTAACGTGAAAACCGGAGCCCTTAAAGATGATCCCGGCTGGAGAGATCAAGCGGTGGATCGGCCCTTTGCAGATCGGGCAATATTTTAACGGCTCCTCGGAAATCCTTTGCTGGACTTCAAATACGTGGCCACATTTAGCGCATTTATAATCGTATGAGGGCATGTCTCAGATTACCAGAATATCAGAAGGTTTTCAAGAAGCGTTAGACGATAGCTGAAAAAGATGTTTTGTCTGAGGCGCTGGCGCCTTCGACAGGAGAAAGACCCGAGGATCTAAGCGAATAAACATCCTGGAACCCGGGGACCGGCTGCAGCTGCGCCGTGACTTCATCGAACTTATCGCGCAGCACATCCATAAAATTCGTGCCGGAACCGGAGCCAGAGCCCGAACCGGACGTTCTTGGCCCAATTCTTGACAGCGTTGGACTGATTTGTCTCCCAATTTGATCTGCACTAGCCATACAATAATATATCGGATCAAACAGGAAAAAACTTGCGTCCGAACCTAGCAGCTATAAATAATGCTTAAGAACTTCCGGTACATCTATCGTCCCGTCAGCTCTCTGGTAATTCTCCAAGATAGCAGCAAAACAGCGGCCAACAGCAAGTCCCGAACCGTTAAGAGTATGGACAAACTCCGGTTTGGCGTCTTTTTCCGGCCGATAACGGATCCCCGCCCGCCTCGCCTGGAACGACTCAAAGTTGGAGCACGAAGAAATTTCCCGGTACTGGTTCTCGCTCGGGAACCAGACCTCAAGGTCATAAGTTTTGGCTGAGGCAAAACCGAGGTCGCCGGTCGACAGCTCAACCACTCGATATGGCAAGTTGAGTTTTTGCAGGACTGCTTCCGCGTCTTTGGTTAAACTTTCCAGCTCCTCATAAGATCTTCCCGGCTCCACGAATTTGACCAATTCGACTTTATTGAACTGGTGCTGGCGGATCAAACCTTTGACATCTTTACCGTACGAGCCGGCTTCCCTTCTAAAGCAGGGGGTGTAGGCGCAATATTTTATCGGTAGAGAGTCGGGCGGCAGAATCTCTTCGCGATGCAGGTTAGTAACCGAAACTTCAGCCGTCGGGATCAAATATAACTCATCATCACGGCATTTGAATAATTCTTCTTCAAATTTCGGCAACTGCCCCGTCCCTTTCATGCTCTCCGGTTTGACCATGACTGGCGTAAGGACTTCGGTATAGCCGTGTTCTTTGACATGGAGATCAAGCATAAAGTTAATGAGCGCCCGCTCCAAGGCGGCGCCGAGCCCTTTATACACCGCAAATCTTGAACCGGAAACTTTGGCCGCGCGGTCAAAATCAAGGATATCAAGCTTTTTGCCGATCTCATCATGCGCTAACGGTTTGAACTCGAACTTCCGCTTCTCTCCCCAGGAACGAACCTCAATATTATCCCGGGAATCAACCCCCACCGGGACGGAAATATGCGGCACATTGGGCATCTCCAGCGCGATCTCGTTAACTTTCAGCTCGATCTTTGATTGTTCCTCATCCAAACCTTTGATCCGGGAAGAGAGCTCCTTTGTTTCCGCGATCAGCGTATCCGCGTTCTTCTTCTCCTTTTTCAAGGCGGCAACCTCATCAGACGCTTTGTTCCGTTTGGCTTTGAGCTCATCGATCGCCAGCGTTAGCTTGCGCCATTCCTCATCGGCCGCGAGGAAACGATCGGCCAGTAAAAGATCAGCCTTCCGGTTCTTCAAGGCCTGTTTGACCGCTTCCGGATTATTGCGTATTAATTTTGGATCAAGCATGTTAGATCAACCCGCTTAATTTAGTGCCATATTTGGTGTCTTCCACAATATAACCCATTTTCTCTAATTTTAACCTAATTTCATCTGATTTCGCAAAGTCTTTCTTTTTCCTTGCCTCATTTCTTTCGGCAACAAGTTGTTCAATGCCCTGACCCGCAACTCGTGATTCGGCGCTCGTGCCTACTTTTAAGCCCAACACTTCACATAATTCAAGCACAGAACTCTTCATCAATCCCAAGCATTCCTTCTCTACCTCTCCCTCCTCCATCGCCTTGTTAAAAAAACGAATCATCTCAAAAACCGAAGCAATCGCCCCGGCAGTGTTAAAATCATCATCCATCGCCGCTTTGAATTTATCCTTATATTCCTGCAGTTCTTCTTCCAGGTCCTCAATTTCAATGATCGGAGCTTCTTCTGTGGACTTCTCCAGCAGAAAATCAATTGTTTTAATAAATTTTCCGATCCGGCCATAAGCTTCCTTCGCAGCCGCCAGCTCCTGGTCGCTGTAATTGATCGGGCTGCGGTAATGGGTCGACAAAAGGAAAAAACGGACGACCATCGGGTCGAATTTTTCAAAGATCTCGCGCAAGGTAAAAAAATTGCCGAGCGACTTGCTCATCTTCTGCTTGTTGATATTGACGAACCCATTATGGATCCAGTATTTAACCCAGGGAACCTTCCCGGTCAACGCCTCGGTTTGCGCGATCTCGTTCTCGTGATGAGGAAACTCCAGGTCCAGCCCGCCGCCGTGGATATCAAATTGCTCCCCCAAATATTTTGTCGACATGACCGAACATTCAATATGCCAGCCGGGACGTCCGTCGCCCCAGGGGCTCGGCCATGAGGGCTCTCCTGCTTTCGCCTTTTTCCACAAAGCAAAATCGAGCGGGCTCTTCTTCCCGCCTTTGATCTCTACCCTCGCACCTGCTTCCTGCTCTTCTTTTTTCCGGTGGGAAAGCTTGCCGTAATCGGCAAACTTATCGACTTCGAAGTAAACCCCATCATCAAGCTGGTAAGCGCACCCCTTATCCATTAAGCCGCTGATCCACTTGACCATTTCGGCAATATGCTCCGTCGCCTTTGGATAAATATCCGCCCGTCTGACATTTAATTTATCCATCACTTCAAAATAGGAGTTCGTATATTTTTCAGCTAACTCGTGACTCGAGACTCGTGACTCGCGACTTTTAGCAATGATCTTATCGTCAACATCAGTGATGTTTTGAATATGTTGGACTTTAAAACCAGAATATTCCAAGTAGCGCCTTACGATGTCAAATGTAATATAGGCGCGGCCATGCCCGAGGTGTGTTTCATCGTAAGGGGTGATGCCGCAGACGTACATCCTGACTTCGAGGGGATCAAGCGGCTGGAATTCTTCCTTTTGGCGGTTTAAGGTATTATAGATCTTCATTTAGTCAGGATCTGCGCGGGATTGCCGACAACGGTCGCTCCGGGCGGGACTGGTTTGGTCACAACGGCCGCCGCCCCGACACGGGCTGAATCGCCGATCTCAATATTGCCCAAAATAATCGCATTGGCGCCGATCACTACATCATTACCGATGGTCGGATGGCGTTTCCCCTTCTCCTTGCCGGTGCCGCCCAGCGTCACTCCCTGGAAAATGGTGACATCGTTGCCGATCACCGTTGTTTCTCCGATCACTACGCCGCAGCCGTGGTCGATGAAAAAGCGCCGGCCGATCTGCGCTCCGGGATGGATCTCGATCAGGGTCAGGAGGCGCATTATCTGAGAGATCAATCTTGGGAGAAAAGGGATCCGCAGTTTATAAAGCAGATGGGCAAAGCGATGGATCCAAATCGCCCATAACCCCTGGTAAAGCAGTACCTCAAAAATATTCGCCGCCGCGGGATCCTTTTCAAATATCACCTTAATGTCATCGATCATTTTATCTCTCACTTCCTGTCAAAAAATGGGTTCTTGCTGGAAACTGACAACGGGATACCAAAGGCGACCATGATCTCTTCTCCCAAAAGCTTCATATCCACTGCCGCCTTCCCAATAGTATACATGACCCGGTTATCGAGCCTGTGATCAGCCGCCACCGAGACCGCGGAACCGACCGCAATGCCCAGGTCAACGGTATTTAACACACACATCGCCCCTGCTTCCTCCGCCTTATCACAGTCCGGATAACCGCAAAATGAACAGTAACGCAGGCCGATCACCTTTCGCTTGGTGCCGATCAGGACGACCGCCTGCGCGCTCCTGATATTTTCTGCGTCGCGCAGGAAGGTGTTATGCTTCTCCCGCTCGCCGATCTCCTTCATCTTGGCCGATAGCCTGGCGATATCATCGCCTTTCAGGACAGCGATCTCCAAGAGGTCCAGCCCGCGGCCTTTGGGCGCGGTCCGCGCCGCCAGGCACATCTCCTGGGCGATCTTTTCGACCGCTTCACCTTTGAATTCCGCTTCTGTTCTCATTCCGCCCGGTGCTTGATCGCGATCTCAGCCATATGCTTGCCGGCCGTAAAATACGGCGAGATCACCCGGTTCGCTCCGGCCTTCTTCAGCTTTTCTTCAGAATCCAGGAAGCCGGCACGGGCAATGATATACAGTTCCGGGTTCAGGACCCGGGCAGAAAGGGTCACAAACACATTGGCGGTGTCAGAATCGGCCGAAGCGATCAGTCCCCTGGCCTGCAAGATCCCGGCTTCTTTCAAGATCGCATCCGAAGTAATATCTCCCAAAAGATGGGGAACGCCCTGGGGATCAAGCTCCTGCGCCACTTCCGGCTTGCTGTCGATCACCACATAAGGGATATTGGCCGCATTGAACTCGATCGCCACCTGGTGCCCCACCCGCCCGAAACCACAGACTATAAAATGGTTCTTCATCTCCCTGATCATGACTTCCATCTTTTTTCTCCTCCTGTATCCGATGATCTGGCCCTCAACTATCATCTCGATGACCTGTCCGGCGATATAAAGCGCCGTGGCGACGCCGGTTAGGATAATGCCGATGGTCAGTATCCGGCCGGCCGCGTTCAGGTCGTGCACTTCCCTGAAACCGACAGTGGACAGGGTGATCACGACCATATATAAAGCATCGATCAATGTCCAGCCTTCAATGGTCACGTAACCGACGACTCCGACAATGACGATCGCCAGGAGCAGCACTCCCGGTATGATCAGCCGCCGCAGCGGATTCATTTTTATCAGGAATTGAAAACTGCTCATTTCAGTAAAAACACCGTAAAATCCCCAAGATGATAGTCGTGCCGCAAAATATACCGGCTGCAAATAAACCTGACAAAGTTAACGACTTCGTCCGGCCGGAAATAATAATAGCGTCCCGAATTCAGGTCCTCCAGATCGCTGATCGGCAAAGCCCCTTCACTTAAGAAATTCACCGCCACCCCATAGTTTACCATATCATACATCCGGAGGAGCATCGATTTTACATGCTCCAGATGGCTTTCATTATCAGTTGTCCGGATATTAAAGACTCCGCAGCAAAAAATGTAATCGAATTTTTCCGCCGCCCGCTCTTCCAGGATATCTTTCAGCTCAAACCTGGCGTCTGGATATTTCCTTCTGGCCGCCTCGATCAATTTAGGCGCAATATCACAACCGGCATAGCGGATCTTATGACGATGGAGAGCGCCTTCGGCTTTAAAATAACCGTAAAGGTCTCCCAGGCCGCAGCCGACATCCAAAACCGAGATATTGGCCGCCTTTTTCCCGTAAACAAAGATCTCTTTTAAGACCTGGAACCTCAGTTTCTGGCTTTCCGGGCTGTTCCAGTCCAGCGCCAGGTAATTGTCACCGTGCTTTTCCAAGAGGTCTTCAAAATATTCAATCTGTCCGGTTTTGATCATTTTTCCGACTATTTAGCATATCATTAAAATCTATGCTTGGCAACGAAAAATAATGAAATTTATCTTGTAATCACAAGATAAACAAGTGAGGCTTAAAGGAGAACAAGAAATGAGCGGATTGGTCCTGGTCGGTGAATGTTATAGCGGCCTGCTCTGCCTGCCCGGCAGCCGATACCGGCGCATCACCCTGGCAACCCCGCAGGCGCTCAAGAAATTCGATAATCACCCCAAGCTGCAGCAAGCCGTCAATGAAATGACCGACCCCAAAACCGCCAACCCGGCGACCTTTTACATGCTTGGCGTCGTTCCGCAAGTTTTTCTCGGTGGCAGGGGGCAGATAAGCATCGGAATGCATCTGCGGGAACATTTGGACCAAGAAGCTGCGCTGTATGACAAGGCGCGCCGGGCTTTATGCAGTATTGCGCCCGGTGTCCATCGGCTCGTCCTGTTCAAAAAGAACGGGGTTGAGGCCTCTCCCGATATTGCCAGTCTGCCGGATGACCTTTATTCCGCCATGCTGGCGAAATTAAATGGCGAGCATCGGGACCCTGAATTTAAGAACGTTGTCGCCGTCAGCGTAACCGATGATCCTTTTGACTGCATTGAGACCAGAGAGGATGGGAATGCGATAAAATTTTCCCGCTCACTTTTGGAAAGGGCCGAATTCTGGGCGCATATTGAAGAAAAAGTGCCAGAATAAATTTTAGGCCGCAGCAGCCGTCAGTTGATCGACCACGATTGCCTCAAAGCTTGGCCTGCCGTTCCTGATAACCGCCGCCCCAAATTGATTGGGAATATTGCCGTGGATTATAAAGTGATTGATTCCCCTGAAAGATTGATAAGCCCAACCCCGCGCTTCGTCAGGCGTATGGCCGGTCAGAAAATATGTAAATGAGGGTGATGCTCTCAAGCCCAATTTAGTTATCATCGCCAGTACGTCCCTGATGACATAATACCGCTCCGCCTTTTCAGGTTTAACCCTAACTATTTCGGCCAGGTCCTTTTCTTCAATGTGCCGATTGACCAGCAGCTGCTTGAACACGCTGGCATCGTTCCTTGCGTTGACTAGTTCGGCTTGGGTAATTCCGCCCCGCACGATACCGGCATGGGACAGATAGGTGGCCCCCTGACCTCCCTCTATGATCACCGCCAGAGCACAGCCGTCAAAAAATGCCTGGTAGGCGGCCGCATAGCGGCTAATATTGTCTTGAGAATACCCTTCTTGTTTCAGGAAATCCTGAAGATAAAAGTAAAATGCTATAGCCTGAGGGACCCCACCCTTTGCTTCGTTCATCTGAAAATCCTTTGATTTGATCACATCGTGGTTGCCCAGTAAAAAATGAACCTGCTCGGGGAACATCTGTTTCAAACGGATGACAGTATTGAGCACCTGCAGTGAAGACCGCATCTCGCCAAGCCCGTTGGGATTTTCGGGATGGATCGCATCTCCCAGAAAAACCAGGTTGATTTCCCCGGCCGCCAGCCTGGCTCCGTATTTCCTTAATATTGCATCAAGCCGGGCGGCATTGCCGTGCAGGTCGCCGACAACAACAGTTTCTCTAGCGGCGTTCAATTTTATAAGCGCTCCCCGCCTGACAAATAATTGGCTGGTGACCTTGGCTTCATCTGCCAAGTAACTTACAATGTGAATTAATTCCGATAATTGAAAAGTATGACTAAGGTTGGCCACGTTCAGCCGGCGGTAGACTTCAGAGATTTTATGGCTGACTCCGGGCAGAAGGCTTTTTAAGCCGGAGACCGCTTTCTTCCAGAATGATGGTTGTGCTGCCGCAACATTTGCCATTAAATGTAAATCCCCCTGTTAATATTATTATCGGTTTTTAGCCCTAATAACTTGCACAAAAACGCGTTCAAAAAGTGAAATTTTTGGCAATAAATCCGGATATTTTAATGGGTGTTCCAATAAAATGATCAGCATAGGCCCTAATCCATTTCAAATACGCTGGGGATCAATGACCGAAGCGCGGCCACATTTAGACGCCTTTACGGCCGGACGGCTGAAAAAATTGCTCTGCGACCCGCACTTTGACTCGACTAAACTCAACCTCACCCTGTCCCAAAGGATCGGCCGGGGGAAGTATTACGTTGATCTTGAGCTGTTACTCGGAGATAAACTCTCCAGCATAGAAGGCATCTCGAAAAGCAGACTGCGCTTGCTCTATTTCGAAAAAATGACCCCGATGATCCGGCAGATATATGAAGATCTGGTCAACAGCGGAAGGACAGAAGTTTACAAGCGCTTCTGGGCCGGCTGGCAGGGACAGCTCAATTTTGTCATCTGCCTGCGCTATGTACTGGAGCAAAAATACGGCATTAAGATGCAGAGATCCCCGCGCACGATCGACCCACGGTTGTTTAAAAGAAATCAGGGCGATTTTCTCCGAGGTATAATTGGCAAAGAAGATTGGACCGACTTTCTGGCAAAATCAAAACTGCATGGCGGTTTCGCCCGGACTTTTGTCAACTCCATCAGCAGCGCGATGAGAATGGCCTATCCCTGGGCGTTCAATTTCAATACGCCGGAAGGAGCACATCTGCATTTAGACGATTTCCGGACCAACGACCTCTGGCAGGATTCCCGCGGCCTGCAGGTCGCCTGGCGGATGGTCGACCATCGGGTCAGGAAACATTTAGGGATCATGATGGATGAAAGAACACAGACGTTTGACCCGCGCCTGCTCCGCGCAAATCAGGCGGAAATGCTGGCGTCGCTTGGCCAGGCCTGCTGGCGCGATGTTTTTATTGCCGAGGGGCTTGGCGGCTTGCTGGCCAGCGCACCTCAGTTCAATAATAAAGTCGGCCAGGTGTTAAAATGGCGCTATCCCTGGGCATTTGACCGGAGCAAGCCGGAAGGCGAACATCTGCACGCCCACGATTTCGAAGAGAAAATGGTCTTTACTTCAGGAGAGGAACTCCGTGAAGCGCTGCTGCATGAAACCGACCAAGAAGGCTGGACTCTAAGAGAACTGCCTCAGCGCATCAACAAGGAATGGCTCAAAGATCACGGCCTCGGCAGCATCAGCGAGGTCCCCAAGATCGAGATCTTCAGGCAAGCCTTCCCTATTGAATTCTCGTCCGGCTTTTTCACCGAAGCCGATTTCCGCAACCAGGGGACGATGCGCCGGCTTAAACCAAGCGCTTACCGGATGATAAAGCCTTCCAGAGTAAAGGAGACCACGTATGGCATTATTATCGCCAATAAAACAGCATATTATTTTCCGGCGGAATACCTCGGCTGTGCCGCCAGACTAGAATCGGCGGAGCATGGCGTGGTCTATAAAATGAAAACAGTCGTGAGAAGCGGTAAAACCGGACGAAGCCTGGTGCCGATCAAAGCCTTCCGCCTGCCGCAAGACTCCCGGACTTACTGGAAGCCGGAATTGGTCGATTATGACCCGGCGGAATTCCCGATCCTGTCGAAAAAAACCAGAGAGGGGTTAGTTGCGCTCGGCACCGCCCCGCAGGGGCTGACGATCTCCGAACAGCAACAGCTGCTTAAAGCAGGCCGTCCGCGATCATTCGCTCGGCAATAAGGACAGCATTGAACGCCGCTCCGCGGCGCAGGTTATCGGAAACGATCCACATCTCCAGTCCGTTTTCCTGGGAAATATCTGCGCGGATCCGGCCGACAAAAGTTTCGTTCTTGCCAACGCAATCGATCGGGGTCGGATAAATTCCTCGCGACGGGTCATCCAGCACTTTGACATCCGCGAAACTGCCCATCAACTTTCTGGCTTCGGCCACGGAGATCTTCTTTTTGGTCTTAATATTGACCGATTCCGAGTGGCCGATGACGACCGGAACGCGGACCGTGGTCGCAGAGACCTGGATCGAGTCATCTTCAAATATCTTTCTGGTTTCATTGACCATCTTCATTTCTTCTTTGGTGTAGCCGTTGTCAGTGAATTGATCGATCTGGGGCACGACGTTGAAAGCGATCTGTTTAAAAATATATTTTGGCGCGATCCTGGCTTGCGGATCGGCCAGCAAGGCCCGGCTCTGGGTCAGCAGTTCTTCCACCGCTTCTTTGCCCCAGCCAGAGACGGACTGATAGGTAGAGACCACGATCCGTTCGATGCCAACCGCGTCATAGATCGGCTTGAGCGCCAGAACCAGCTGCGCAGTCGAGCAATTAGGATTGGCGATTATCCCCTTATGTTTTTTCAGTGCGTGGCCGTTCACCTCCGGCACGACGAGCGGGACACCCGGGTCCATCCGGAAATGGGAGGTATTATCGATGATGACACAGCCGCGCTTGACCGCTTCAGGCGCAAAGACGGCAGAGATCTTGGCGCCGGCGGAGAACAAGCCGATCTTTATCCCCTCAAACGACTCCGGTTTGGCTTCTTCGACGGTATACTCTTTTCCTTGGAAAGCAACTTTTGTGCCTGCGGTCCGCTCGGATGCCAGCGGCAAGAACCGATCGACCGGGAAGTTCCTTTGCTCCAGGACCTTGATCATTTCTTTGCCGACCATGCCGGTCGCGCCTAAAACACAAACATTATATTTATTTGCCATGATGTAAAATTATATCACATTATGCTATAATGACAAAATATGCAGGACAAAATCATTGCCGAATTAAAAGAGAGCATCGAGGTCAAGAACCAGGTCATTAAAAAGATCTGCCCCCAGATCGAACAGGCGGCCAAAGCAATGACTGAAGCGCTAAAAAAAGGGAATAAAGTCCTGTTCTTCGGCAACGGCGGTTCAGCGGCAGACGCGCAACACCTGACCGCCGAACTGATCGGGCGCTATAAGAAAGACCGGCGTTCACTCCCGGCAGTCGCCCTTTCAACCGATACCTCGACTCTGACCTCTTTAGCTAATGATTATGGTTTTGAAACCATTTTCGCCAAACAGATCGAAGGCTTAGCCCAAAAAGGCGATATTGCCTTTGGCATCTCCACTTCCGGCAACTCCAGGAATATCCTCGAGGGATTGGAAAAAGCCAGGGAACAAGGCTGTAAAACGATCGGTCTGCTGGGCTGTGACGGCGGCCGGATCGCCGAAGTGTCGGATATTGCCATTATCGTCCCCTGCAAATCGACCCCCCGGATCCAGGAAAGCCATATTACTATCGGCCATATCATCTGCGGTCTGATAGAACAGGAGATCTTCCCGCAGTGAATAAGGCGGTTTTTCTCGATCGGGACGGCACCATCGTCGAAGACGTTGGCTACCTGAACACTCCTGAACAGATCAAGTTCATCCCCGGTTCCATTGCCGCCATTAAAAAATTGAATGAAGCCGGTTATAAAGTCGTCGTCATCACCAATCAAGCCGGCGTCGCCCGCGGCCTGGTGACCGAAGACATGCTGCAGACGATCGACAAAACCCTCCACAAGTGGATACTGAACGGCGGCGCTCATCTTGACGGCTTATATTACTGCCCGCATCATCCCGAACACGGTGTTTATCCCTATAAGCAAGTCTGCGAATGCCGCAAGCCTCATCCGGGACTGATCAAACGGGCTGCTCGGGACCTTAAGATCGATCTGGCCCGCTCCTATATGGTCGGCGATAAAGCGACCGATATTGAGGCGGGAAAACGCGCGGAGATAAAAACTGTCTTCGTCATGTCCGGCCGCGGCCGGGAAGAAAAGCAAAACTTTAAAGAAAAACCCGACCATATTACCAACAACCTTCTGGAAGCCGTCGATTGGATATTATATAATACCTAGGTTATGGAAAGCCTGAAAAAACTGATCCCGCAATTGAAAGGCAAAAAGATACTCGTCTTCGGCGATCTGATGCTTGACGAACATATCTGGAGCAAGGTCACTCGCATCTCGCCGGAAGCGCCGGTCCCGATCGCCGATGTCACCCAGATCGATCATGTCCCGGGCGGCTGCGGCAACGTGGCCGTAAACATCTCTGCCCTGGGGGGCATCCCTTACCTCATCGGGATCATCGGACGGGACAGCTCGGGAGAAAAACTGCGCCGCGCTCTGGCCGCCGCCAAAGTTTCCGACCGCTATCTGATCATCAACAAAGACCGGCCGACGATCTTAAAGTCCAGGATCATCGCCGCCTCCCAGCATGTGGTCAGGGTTGACCGGGAAGACCGGACCGACCTGCCGCCAAACATCATGAAAGAAGTCCTCAGGACCATCGGGAATTTGATCTCTCAGGCCGATGGTGTAGTCATTTCTGATTATGGTAAAGGCCTGGTGACCAAAGAATCGGCTCAATTCGTCATTAACCGCGCTCGTAAGCTGAAAAAATTCGTCGCCATTGACCCCAAAGGTATTGATTACTCTAAATACAAAGGAGCCTCAATCCTTACCCCTAACCTGGCAGAAGCGTCGCTGGCTGCAAAGATAAAGATCATTGATGATAAAACTTTGATCCAGGCCGGCAAGCTCCTGCGCCAGCAAACCCGGGCGGCTTATTTTATGATCACCCGCGGCCGGGACGGGATGACGATCTTTACCAACAAAGAGATCGTCCACATCCCGGTCATCCCCCGCGAAGTTTTTGATATAACCGGCGCTGGAGATACCGTGATCGCTACCCTGACCCTGGCAGTGGCGGCTGGAGCCAGCGTCAAAAACGCCGCCATGCTGGCCAACACCGCCGCTTCGGTCGTGGTCGCGAAGATCGGCACCGCCCCCTGCTACCGCGAAGAGCTGGAAGAGGCGGTCGAAGACAATGAGCCGATCGTCAAAAAGATCAAGCTCCGCAAAGAGCTGGATGCGATCATTAAAAATCTGCGGAACCGTGACGCCAAGATCGTTTTTACCAACGGCTGTTTCGATCTCCTGCACCTGGGACACGTCAGATATCTGCGTGAGGCGAAAAAGCTGGGCGATATCCTGATCGTCGGCCTGAATAGCGATGATTCGGTCCGCGCCCTGAAGGGTGATGAGCGGCCGTATATTTCCGAGCTGGAAAGAGCGGAAATACTCGCTTCTCTCGAATGCGTCGATTATGTAACCATCTTTTCAGAACTTCGGCCCGATAATCTTATTAAGATCGTTAAGCCTGACTTCCACGTTAAAGGCGGCGACTATAAGATCATCGAGCTGCCGGAGCGCAAAATGGTCGAGTCATTTGGCGGCAAGGTCGTCGTCATCCCGCCGATCAAAGGCCGTTCGACCACCAATATAGTCGAGAAAATATTAGGCAAGAAATGATAAAAAAAATACTACTCACATTTGTCATTGGCTATTTGTCATTTTCCCTTTACCCCGCAGAAGCCTGGCGTATCACCCCGGAGCTGCAGAAAGAGCTTAACCAGAAACAGGCAGAGGCAAGGGCCAACCCCAACGACCCCCAGGCCCGTTTTGAGCTGGCTATGACCTACGCCTATACCAATCATTTGATCGACGGCATGATCTCCATTAAAAAGATCCATGAGATGGACCCCGGGTTCAAGAAAAAAGCACTGGGCATTTATATTAACAAAGTCAATGAAAACCCCAATGACTGGCGGCTGCGCTTCCGGCTTGCTTTTGTTTATACCTTTAATGAGAAAAAAACTGATGCTATTCGGGAATTTTACACTGTCCTGAAGCTCGATCCCTATAATGTCTGGGCTTACGGTTATCTGGCCCTGCTCTACGGGGAAATAGGAGAAGTTGATAAAGCGATAGAATTGACCAAACAAGGATTAAAGATCGACAGCAATGTCGCGGCCCTTCACCTGCTCCTCTCCGAAGGCTATTATAAAAAGGGCGATTCCTGGGGCGGCTGGATGGAGAGAATGGAAGCGCTGCGTTTAAAAGCGCTGGGATATTAAGATGAAGCTCTGGTCCCGGTTATTGTTACTGCTCTTTGCGGCCTTTATCATCGGTATTTTTACCTGGGCGCTATTCGTCCCGAAAGATGATATTTCCCACCGGATCTACCAAACCCTTAAGGAACAGGAAAAACGCGCCGATCTGGTCTTTAAAGGCGTGATGTTTGAAGAGGTCGTTAACGGCGTCAAGTACTGGCAGCTCAAAGCTGACAGCGCGATCGTCAACAAAACGACCGGCCTTGCCACCTTGAGTGATGCCAAAGGAACGTTCTTTAAGCGCGGCAAACCGGTGCTCAGTTTCAAATCGCCTGCCGCCTTATGGGACATGAAGAAAAAGGAGATCTTTCTTGATAAGCCGCTCGGCTATGACGTTAATCTTGAAAGAAAAATCTCCGCCCTGATAATCGACCTGAAAAAATCAAATTTTTCGATCTTTAATCTCCCCAGGATCTATAAAAAAGGCTTCGGTTACTGGTTCCAGGCGAACAATTTAAGCTGGAAGCTTACCGACCAGAAGCTTCTTTGCACCGGCGGGATCGTCCTTAATAAAGGCGAGGTAACTGGTTATGCCGAAAGACTGGAAGGCGATGTCGCCCTGGAGAAAATAATTCTGCAGGGCTCTCCCCGGATCATTATCGCGCCGAACAATATCTCCCCGGCCACGCTGGAAGCGGAAAGTTTTGAGGTCGTCAGCGAAGAAAACATCATCTATGCCAAAGGCCAACCGGTGATCTTCTGGGAAGACGCCAAGATATCCTCAAATAATATTAAATATCTGCAAAAAGACGGCGCCTTGATCCTTAACGACAACGTTAAGATCGATTATAAGGATATCCAAGCCTGGGGCAACTCCGCCACTTACCAAACCGAAGCCGGCAACATTGTTATCGAAGGCGACGCGCAGGCCAATCAAGGCACCAATGCGTTAAGCGGAGAGAAAGTCAACGTTTCTTTGAAAAACAAGAAGATCTCTGTGCTGGGTAAAGGGAAAGTGGTCATTACCGAAGAGGAATTGAAATAATCATGGTGATGCAGCTTAAAGCTGAGCCCAAAGCCCAGGCGGTCATCATAGAAAAATCACCGCTGCTTGACCTTATCATCATCGGCGGCGGCCCGGCCGGATTGACCGCGGCGCTTTACGCGGTCAGGTCACGGCTCAAGGTCCTGCTGATCGAAAAAATGATCCTGGGCGGCGCGGCTTCCACGACTTTTTCCATTGAGAACTATCCGGGTTTCCCCGAAGGCATTTCCGGCCTGGAGCTGGCCGAGCGCTTGCAGGACCAGGTCAGACGGCTCGGCCTGGATATTCTCTGGGGGAACGCGATCAGCGTCAAAAAGAACAAGCAGACTTTCATGACACAAGTCGATGGCAACATCCTCTCTTCAAAAGCGGTCATAATTGCGACCGGCACAGAAGCGGCCAAGTTAGGGATCCCCGGTGAAGAGGAATTCCGCGGCCGGGGGGTTTCTTACTGCGCTACCTGTGACGGCCCTTTTTACAAAGAAAAAAGTGTTATGGTGATCGGGGGAGGCAATGCGGCGATCGAAGAGGCTCTTTTTCTCACCCGTTTCGCCGCCAAGATCGCCATTGTGCACCGCCGCAAGGAGCTGCGGGCGGATAAGATACTGGCGGAGCGGGCCATGTCCAATCCCAAGATCTACTTTTTCTGGCATTCGGTAGCGGAAGAGATCAAAGGCAAGGAAAAGATCGAAGAAGTGACCGTCAAAGATCTGGCCAGCGAAAAGAAGCTTAAAGTCCCGGTCGACGGGGTATTTATCTATATCGGGAGCAAACCGAATTCCGAACCGGTAAAAGGGCTGGTTAAAATGGACCAAAAGGGTTTTATCCTTACCGACGACAATATGAAAACTTCAGTCAACGGAATATTCGCCGCCGGTGATATCCGGGCTAAAACGCTGCGGCAGATAGTCACGGCCGCGGCCGATGGGGCGGTCGCCGCCGAATCAGTTAAAAACTATCTTGAGGAGGTCAGCAAATAATGCCTGCTATTGGGATCGTCCAGGTCATCATGCCGATCATTATTATCCCTTTAGCCGGTTTTGTGCTGGGAAAATTTAAAAAAGTTAACATCAAGACGCTGGCTGATTATATTATTTATCTTGCCAGCCCTGCCCTGGTGCTGGCTCAGCTCTCCATGCAGCCGATAAACTTGCGGGAAATCTCGCTGATCGCCCTGGCTGTTGCCTTCGTTATTCTCGGGACCGGAGCGGTCGTTTATTTATTTTTTAAAACCATTAAACTCCAGGTTCCGGCCGGTTACTATCTGCCGATCATGTTCATGAATTCCGGTTTCCTCGGTTATCCTTTGGCCCTGTTCGCTTTTGGCGCCGACGGCCTCAGCAAAGCAATAATATACGATATTGCCAACGCCCTTCTGCTCTTCACCCTGGGGATATTTATCGTCAGCCAGGGTAAAGACCGCTGGCAGGCGTTAAAACTGCCCTTTATTTACGCGGCGCTTTTGGGCTTCATCCTTTCTCTTCTTGGCATCAAGCTGCCCCCTTATCTTTATTCGCCGCTTTATCTTATCGGCGGGACCGCGATCCCGCTGGCCCTCATTATGCTCGGCTGCCGGCTGGCAGAGCTTAAGATCACTTCCTGGAAACTGCCGCTCTTGGCCTCAGTCCTGCGCCTCGGCCTTGGCCTTGGTCTTGGTCTTTTGGCTGTTTTCATTTTCCGGCTGGAAGGCCTGACGGCCAAGATCGTGATCCTAAGTTCTGCGTTAGCTTCAGCTGTCACCGCGGCGCCGCTGGCGGAAGAATACGATTCTGGCCCTGACCTGGTCGCTTCCACCATCGCGCTAAGCACGATCTTATGCATTATTTCTGTCATGCTGGTCTTAAAGTTGACAATTTAAGGAAAAGGGGTATACTAAAAAAGATGCTGCGTAAAGCGATCTTAATTCTGGCCGTTGCCATAATAGCGATCCCGGCCCTGGCCGAACCGGTCCTAAAGATCGGTTCTCCGCCGCCCCCACTGACCCTCCCCAACCTTAAAGGTGAAAATGTTTCTTTAGAATCGCGTTTAGCGGGGAAAGTCACGGTTATTGTTTTTTTTACCAGCTGGAGCAAATCGTGCCAGGAAGAGATCATCTGGCTCAAGAAATTGGCTGCGCGTCAAGATCTCCAGGTGATCGGCGTTTCCTTCGACCGCAAAGTTGCCCCGCTGAATGACTTTATCAAGGCTAACAATATTACCTTTGAGGTCCTCCATGACAAAAAATTAAAGGCCTTGAAGGATTACCGGATCCTGATCATCCCGACCCTGTTCATTTTTGATCAGGCGGGGAACTTAAAGAATATCTACGTTGATTTTGACGGGAATACCAAGAAAGCCGTAAGCGCTGACATCAAGAAGCTTCTGCCGGCGGGTAATCCAGCTATCTGATCACTGCCCTGATCCTGTATTCTTCAACCGCTTTATCTTTTCCTTCCCAGGGACGGAAGTACAGCAGGCGGATCTTGCTGGAACCATTTTTCAAGGGTAGGATTTTCCAATAACTTGTGCCACCCGTCCCGACCCGACCGGTCGCTTTGGCCTGGTAACCGGAATCAAGGACCCGGAAAAAGCTCTCATCCATCTCCGTGATATACCAATTGTAGCCGGTGGTCGGATTAGCCTCGAGTTCGAGCTTGAAAGGCTTGCCTTTTTCGACTTGCATCGTCGGACCGCCAGCCTTTCCACCATCCCGGCAACCGGCCAAAAGAACTGCCAGTAATAAAAATAATATGATCTTATTTTTCATTATTCGTACCTCAGCGCCACGACCGGATCAAGCGCGGCGGCGCGCATCGCCGGATAAACGCCAAAGAAGATGCCGACCGCGGCCGAAACTACCGTGGCCATGATCACTGCCCACCAGGCAATGACCAGCGTCCCCTTGATGAACCACATGATCAGGAACGCCCCCAGCAAACCGAAAATTATGCCCAGGATACCGCCGAGCAGGCTGATCATCATCGACTCAACCAGGAACTGGAGGACGATGTCCCGTCTTTTAGCGCCGATGGCCTTGCGGACCCCTATCTCCCTGACCCGCTCATTGACCGCCACCAGCATGATGTTCATGATGCCGATGCCGCCGACCAAAAGCGAGATCGCCGCGATGCCGGTCACAAAACCGGTCAACGCCCCCATGATATTATTGACGATATTCAGGATCCCCTGCTGGGTCATAAAGCGGAAATCGTCGTTCCCCAAGCGGCGCAGCGTGACCGTCCGGACCTTTTCTTTGACCTCGTCCAACTTGTTGACATCTTTCGGGAAAATATTGAAACGCATGATATTATAATTGCCGAACATGTTCTTGACGATCGTGACCGGGAGCACGATCCGCCGGTCCATGTCCATCGGGCCGACGCTGCCGCGCGCTTCGGAGACGCCGATGATCAGGTACTGGTTGCCGCCCATCTTGATCCTTTCGCCCAGCGGGCTGCTCTCGCCGAACAGTTCCGTTGCCGCCCGGGGCCCGATCACCGCCACCTTGCGTCGTGATTCAACTTCCGCCTGGGTAAAATAGCGGCCGCTCTCCATTTTACCCCCCATCAGTTCCAGCGCATTAGCCGTCATCCCCATGACCGCCGCTCCCTTGACCGTTTTTTTACCGTACGACAGGTCACCGGAACCGATATTCAGCGCCACAATATCCTTGATCTCCGGCACCCGGCTTTTGTAATGAGCAATGTCGGCATAAGTAAATTTAGGGTTGGGCGGCGAGTTTGCATCTTTACCCGCCACCAGGATAAACGAATCGTAACCAGCTCCCAGATTCTTGATCTGGTCGTTCACGTAGGTCTTTGCCCCCTCGCCGATCGTCACCAGCGTGATAACCGAAAAGATGCCGATGATCACGCCGAGCATCGTCAGCGCGCTGCGGACCTTGTTGGACAAGAGCGCCCGCCAAGCCTGTTTCATTTCTTCCCAGATGGAATAGATCAGCGCGTTCATGCCTCAAACCTCAAAGCCTCGACCGGGTCTAACTTGGAAGCGCGCATCGCCGGATACACACCGAAAAATGTCCCAACCAGAAAAGCGACCAGGCAAGCCATATAAACCGCCCCCCAGGCGATGACCGCGGACATCTTGAGCCAGTCCATGATCCCCCAGGCGGCGAGCGTGCCAACGGTAATGCCGATCACCGCTCCGCTCATGGTGATGAGGACCGACTCAAAAACGAACTGAAAGAAAATGTCGCGCTGCTTGGCGCCGATCGCCTTGCGGATGCCGATCTCTCGGGTCCGCTCCGTGACGGCGACCAGCATAATGTTCATGATCCCGATCCCGCCGACCAGCAGCGAAATAGCGGCAATCGCCGAGACGATCCCGGTCATCGCGTTCAGGATATTATTGATGATATCGATCAATCCCTGTTGGGTATGGATATGAAAGTCTTCTTTTTTGTGCCGGGCGATCAGGATCTTTTTGATCTCCTGAACAGCCTGCGGCACCTGGTCCTCGCTGTTAACCGTCATGAACATTTCCCAGATCTTGTTGGTCCCCAGGACCAGCGGCGACAGCGTTGACGGGATCAAGACCATGTCGTCCATGTCGTAGGTCAGCATCGTCCCCTTCTCTTCCAGCACGCCAATCACCTTAAAGCCTACGCCGTTGATCTTGACATTCTCGCCGAGCGGCGAGAACTCGCCAAAGAGGTTGCGCGCCACCGTCTTGCCGATGATCGCCACCCGTTTGCGCCCGGCATCCTCGGCGTGTGAAAAGAACCGCCCTTCGGCCGCTCCTTGTTTGTAGGCAAAAGGATAATCGGCTGACACGCCGAGCGTGTAGCCGGGCTTATATTCCTTTTTCCCGTAGTTCACCCTACCCCGGCCGACGAACTCGGTCATCAAATACTGCAGATTGTTGACCTTTGACCGCAGCGCTTGCGCGTCAGCGTAGGTCATGTTCATTTCGATCGTGTGGGAGTTTTCTTCACCCGGCTGGATCGTAATGCTGTTTGAGCCGACCCCCCAGCTGCCGACCTGGTCCATGATGTAGCTCTTCGCCCCTTCGCCCATGGAAACTAAAGTAATGACTGCCGCCACCCCGATGATCACTCCCATAGTGGTCAACAAGGAGCGGAGCCGGTTCGAGATGATCGAGCTGTAGGCGATCTTGAGCGGTTCAGCCAGGTTGATCATTTTACTGATTCGTCGGAAACGACCAGGCCATCTTTAAGCCGGACGATCCGTTTACTGTGGTCGGCGATCTCCTGATCGTGGGTGACAATGATCAAAGTGATCCCCTTATGGTTCAATTCCTTGAAGAGGCGGATAATTTCCTCGCCGCTTTTTGAATCAAGGTTTCCCGTCGGCTCGTCGGCCAGGATGATCGACGGATCATTGGCCAGCGAGCGGGCAATAGCGACACGCTGGCTCTGCCCCCCGGAGAGTTCCGATGGCTTGTGGTACATCCGCTCCTTCAGTCCGACCGTTTCCAGCAAAGCGGCCGCCTTCCGTCGCCGTTCCTCAAAACCGACCCCGGCATAAATCAGCGGCAGCTCCACGTTCTCAATGGCATTCAGCTTCGGCAGCAGGTTAAAGGTCTGGAAGACGAAGCCGACCTTTTTGTTCCTGATCTCCGCCAGGTCGTTGTCATCCAGTTCATCAACGTCAACTTCATCCAGCTTAACATCGCCCGAGGTCGGCCGGTCAAGGCAGCCAAGGATATGCATCAGCGTCGATTTGCCGCAGCCTGATGGGCCCATGATCGAAACGAATTCGCCCCGGGCAATATGCAGCGTGATGCCGCGCAGGGCGTTGACCTCCACTTTCCCCATATAATAGGTGCGTTTGATGTCGGTTATCCTGACGACAATATTATCTTTCAATCTTGACTCTCCCCTTGTCTTTCAACTTGGTGACATTGGAGATCGCCAGCAGTTCGCCTTCGGCAAGGCCGGACGTCGCCTCTACGCTGCTGAACGAGCGGATCCCGATCTCGATCTTCGTTTCCTTAACCCGGTTAGATTTACTGATCGTGTAAACAAAGGAGCTGTCGTCCTTGCTGACCAGCGCTTCGCGCGGCACGATCAGGGCATTATTATTTTTTTTGGTCGCGATATCAACATTGACCGACATGTTCACTTTCAACTCGTCATGTCCGCCCAAAAACCTGATCTTGCAGGGAAAAACATAAGATTCCTCGTCCAGTTTAACGCGCCCGCCGACCTGGCGCAGTTCCGCCAGCGGCGCGATCCAGTAGATCAGGCCTTGATAAACCTTGTCAGGGTAAACATCGGAAGTGACCTTGACCTTATCACCGATCTTGACGTTGGCAATGTCGATCTCATCGATCTGGGCCTCCACCCACGACCGGTCATAATTAACGACCACGATCGCCGGCTGGCCCTGGCTGGCGGTTTCACCGATATCGTAATTGATCTTGGCAACTATGCCGGTGTTGGGGGCGACCAGGCGGGTCGTGTCGTCAAATTCGGCCAAGGTTTGCCCGCCGTAGACCCTTTGGCCCTCCTTTACATTAATGACCATGATCTTGCCGCCCATTTTCGGCCCCAGGTCATAGACCGGGGCGTCGACGATCCCGCTGGCGGTCACGACCTGTTCGATCGGCCCCCTGACCACGGACGCCGCCTTGACCGCGATAACGTCGCGGTTGAGCCAGTTCATGAACATCCAGCCGCCGAGCAGTAACACCGCCGCCAGAACAATCCATAGCCATTTACGATTTTTCATGTTATTACAGAACTCCTTTCCCAACAACTTTATTGATTTTCGCTTTGGCGATCTCAACGTCAAATAATGATTGCAAATAATCGTTCTTCGCTTGGGTCAGCGCTACCTGCGCATCAAGAACTTCCAGATTGGTTCCAACGCCGGAATTATAACGCAGGCTGGAGACTTTATACCCCTCATCAGCGGAAGCGACCGCTTTTTTAGTCGAACCGATCGTTTCCAGCGCGCTTACCAGGTTCAGATAAGCATCCCGGACTTCCAGCTCAATGCCGTTTCTGACCTGCTCCTCGGTCGCTTTTTGCGCCTCAAGATTGGCGGCGGCTTCGCGTATCCTGTTCTGGATCCCCAAACCGTCAAACAGCGTCCAGGAAGCCGCGCCGACAATCGACCAGGAATTAACATCTGAACTATAAGCAGGATTTTCGGTGATCTGTTTCCCGGTCACGGCCGAAAGCATGACGGTTGGCAGGTAAGCCGTCTGGGCAACCCTAAGATTGTCCTCGCTCATGCCCTTGCTTAAAAGATATTGTTTCCAGTCAGGGCGACTGTTAAAAGCCGTTCCCATCAGGTCTTTGTACCGAGGCTGGACAGCTACCGTTCCGGTCAAGCCCTCTTCCGCCAGGTCAACTGCCTGTTCAAGGTTATTTCCCAGAGCATTATTAAAAGCATCCTTGGCGATCTCCAGGCCGTTCTTGGCGCGCGTCAGGCCGACTTCCGCATTCGCCAGCTGGACTTCCGACCGCAGCAGGTCGGCTTTGGTCACTACGCCGGCAGCAAGCATCGCCTTAACCTGATCAACATGCGACTGCGCCATTTGTCTTGATTCATCAGCCAGTTTAACCATTTTAATTGCCTTGAGCACGCCATAATAAGCTTGTGTTACATTAAAGGAGGTATCCAAAACTGTTTTTGCCAGATCTTCTTTCGCTAAATCATAATTTTTCTGGGCGATCTTATAGCCAGGCAAAAGAGCTGCGACAAAAACCGGCTGGCTGAGCGAAGCCTGCAGGCTCTTTAGGTCCTGGGTATCATTAGTCCCGAATGACATGGTCTGGGTAACCGCGCCCATGGTTGTTTGCGTGGTGATCTGTACCGTTGAGGGCTGGGTATATAATTTGCCGTATGATCCATCGATCTTTATAGTGGGCATAAACATGCCGATCGCCTGCCCCAGCTTGGCATCGGCCGCGGCAACTTTCTTCTGCGCAGTTATAACCGAAGGATTACTCTGCAAAGCGATCCCGAGGCTTTCCTTTAAGGTCATGGCCTGAACCGAACAGTGTAATAGAAAAGCCAGCAAAAAAGATCCAATAACCGTTTTTTTCATAATGCCCATAATTTTACCTCATGATCGCCCGGAGAGCAATTTCTTAATATGTCCGACATGCCTGGTCAAACTTGCGAATAACTTGGCCATGTGTTTGGAGTGGACCAGGACCAACCCCATCTTACCCATCCCCTGTAAAACGATCAGCTTGTCGCCCGGCTTAATAGCAAAATCCCGGCGGGCTTTTGCCGGAATAACGACCTGCCCCCTCTCCCCAACGGTCACGGTATCGTAAAATATCCCTTCCATAGATCACTCCTTAAGTATGAAATGTGTGATTTATCATACATTGGCCGGGCAAATTTGTCAAGGGGCGTTCCGCCAAGCGCTCTACTCCAGGCTTTTACGGAAACGGGCGACGCTCAGCATGATCAACACCACTCCCAGGACCAGCAACGGCCAGGTCTGTTCCCAGAGATATTTCATCCCCACACCTTTAAGGAAAAGGTTCCTGACGATCTCCAGGAAATAACGGGTCGGCATCAGGTAGGTCAGCAGCTGGATCGCCCAGGGCATGTTGGCGATCGGAAAAGTAAAGCCGGAAAGCATGAACATCGGGGCGGTCACGATATTGTTGGTCATCGACGCCTGCCGCTCGGTGCGGGAGACCGCGGAAACGAGCAAGCCCATGCCCAGGCCGGAAAGGAGAAAAACGCCGCCCAGCAGGAACAGGAGCAGGATGTCCCCCTTCATCGGCACCTGGAACCAGAAGATCGTGACCATAAAGACCAAGGCGATGTCGACCAGGGAAAGGATCGCGTAAGGGAGCATCTTGCCAAGGATCAGCTCAAAGGGCCGCAGCGGCGTCACCGCCAGCATCTCCAGCGTTCCCTTCTCTTTCTCCTTGACAATGGAAGAGGCGGTCAACATCATGCTGACGATCAGGAGCAGCTGGGCAAAGATCGAGGGGACCATGAAGTTGACGCTCTTGAGGTCCGGGTTGTACCAGACGCGCAGGCGCAGGTCGAGCGGCGCTTGAGCGCCGCCTGCCAATCCGTAGTCGGCCAGCCGCTGCTGCAGATACGACTGGGAATTGGCA
>JAQTLJ010000002.1 GCA_028714935.1 Candidatus Margulisiibacteriota bacterium
CAATGAGTCGGTCAGGATCAGCCGCGGTTGGGTCGGCAAGCATTTTGGCGAAGTGGTTTATGAGGAGCGCAAGAGCGAAATGGGGCAATCAGGGTTTGACCACTGGAAAGCGCTAGCCGAGTTCTCCGGCGAGGTCATGGCTGATATGGTCCGGGAAAGGAATATCCAGGTGGTGACCGATCCGGAGCGCGATAAGCGCTGTTTCCGCGACGGAAGACTGGTTTCCCAGAACCCTTTTATCCTGGTCCCCGAACTGGTTAACGGCGAATTGAGAGGGGCTTATAAATTGGATTTTCATACCGGTGAACTGGAGTGCGGAGAGCTTGAACAGGCGTTTATTGACGCCTTGCTCGAAGTGGTTGATGTATCCAAGGCCAAGTGCTTGGCGGTATCCCTATCCGAAGATTTTAGTCAATACGCGACCGAAGATGAAGTGATCAATTGGGCGCTGGTGCTGATGACCGGGGGAGGGTTTTCTGACATGCCGCGGTATGCGGCCGAAACCAACCGGGCGGCGCTTTTCCTTGCCAACGAAGCGGGAGAACTTTTCGGGAAACAGGCGATCGGCGATATTTCAAACACTGAGTTCGCTTCAAAGATCGACGACATGAGCAAGTATATTTATAAGGAAGGCGTCCAGAAATTTTTACGAAGATATGATCAGAGCCAGGGACGCCTGAACCTTCATATCGCGGGCAAGATAATTGGCCCGAATTTAATCCATGCTCCGATCAGAGTTGAGCACGGAATAGATATTTTTGATCACACTTTATTTAACGGCGCTTTCGATGCCCGCAAGCTCCGGCAGTTGAAGGGCGCGGTGGAGGAATTATTCGCATTTAAAGGCAAGAATATCGATAATTATATGCTGCTGCCGGTAAAAGGACGGGATGGTAATTTTTACGGCATGGTTTATGTTGATAACGCCTTCTCTGACAAACCGCTTTTCCCGGAAAAGGATGTAGCGATCATTCAGGCTGCGGTCGAAAGGATCGCCGCCATCCGCTCAGCCCGCCAAAAGTGAAATTTTCCTTGTACTTTACCGATAAATAGGCAAGATGACTTCCCGGATACCGCCTAGTATTATGCGAACCATTGAACGGGTCACAGCCCGGGTGCTTGACCCGCGTGATGGCCGCCTGCTGAGCGCCAGACTAAGGGCGCTTATCCCAACGCATGAGTCCGGCAGTGTCCTGACGCCCACAGGCAAGATCAGTCCCGAATATGCGCGCCCCTTTGTTAGAAAATTCATTGAGGTCTTCGGTCTCCAGGGACATTTATCCGAAGAAGAGTTTTATCAAGGGCTTGTTGACGACAACGCAGTGGAAACCTCCGAGCCCAAAACGATCACCCCCCAGGACCTGTATGACGCGATGGTCAGGTCGGAGAAGCTGATTCATGAGAAAGAGGAGGAAGTTTATAATTCCCGGTCTTATCGGAACAGGCAGGAAGCGCTGGCCAATGCTATTCATGACCTTCACCGGCTGGGGATCTCTGATAAGGAGCGCGCAGTCGCGCTGATCCGCTGTGTCGTTGACGGCCTGGGGTATACGGGCGTGCGCGGCTACGAGGTTGATCTTAAAACGGGGAGGTGGTCGGAGTTTCTTACTCACGGAACGCTGGTCGAATCACGTTTTAAAGATAACCCTGGCCAACCAGGAGAAAAGGAAGAAAAAAGATTCTTAATGAGACTGCTGCGGGGGGAAATGTCGAGAGGGCACATTACTGAAGATATAGAGAAAGGGTTCTATAAGTTTTTCCGGAACGGCCAGTGGGCTTGTCTGTATATCCCTAACCGGCAGGACTGCTATTTTGCCGATAGCGAAAGAGTGAAACTTGACCGGGAGAATTATCCAGGCGGCAACGTGGAAGAAATGATGTTCCTGACGTTGGGCGACCCGAAGAGCGGGAAAGTTAAAGTTTATCAAATCTCCAACTGGGGCAGGGAAGAACAACCCTTGGTCAAAGATTGGGAAGAGGATCTTCGGCTGCTGCGGGCGTTTGCGGAAGCGCTGGCCCTGACGGAAGAGAACCTGGCCCTGCATGAACAGGTGACCCAACTTTCCCGTACGGATTCTCTGACGAAATTGTGGACCCGCGGTTATTTTGAAGAAAAACTGGTCGAAGATATCAGGTTATCAAGCCGCCTGAAACATCCAGTGTCATTAATGATGATTGATATCGATCATTTTAAAAGCCTTAATGATGCGTACGGCCATCCTTTTGGCGATCTGGTTTTACGCCAGGTCTCACAAAAGATCAAAGAGCAGGTGCGCGATATTGATACTGTAGCCCGTTACGGGGGAGAAGAAATTGTTATTATTCTGCCAGGCACCAATGGCACCGGCGAGAACGCCCGGATGGTGGCCGAGCGCGTCCGGAACGCGGTGGCCGAAATAGTGATTCCATTTGGCGATGAGAAGGTCGAGGTGAAAGTTAGCATCGGCGTAACGACCGCTCATCCAGCCGAAGCCGAAATAACAGCCAGGCTGATCGAAGAGCTGAAGGCCAGGGGACAGTTTGCCGCTGAGAAATTGCCGATCGTCAGATACGCCGACGAAGCTCTTTACCAGGCGAAAAGAGGCGGCCGGAACTGCGTTGTACTGGTAATGCCGCCGAAACAAGAATAAGATCGGCACTGGTTGCTGATCATTGCCTCTCATGTTATAATTTCCTCACCATGTTAAGATTTTTGACTGCTGGAGAATCCCACGGAAAAGCCCTTCTTGCCATTCTTGAAGGCTGCCCCGCCAACCTGCCGTTATCAGAAGATGATGTTAATCAGGAGCTGGCCAGGCGTCAGCAAGGCTATGGCCGGGGCGAGCGTATGAAGATCGAACAGGATAAAGCCGAGATCCTGTCCGGGATAAGGAACGGGAAAACGATCGGCAGCCCGATCGCCATCCAGATACCTAACCGCAGCACAGAATTTTTTGGGAAATCGATAACCGAGCTACGTCCCGGCCATGCTGACCTGGCAGGAGCACTCAAATATAACCAAAAAGATGTTAGAAATATCCTGGAGCGCGCTTCAGCCCGGGAAACCGCCGCCAAAGTTGCGGTCGGCGCAGTGCTGAAGAAACTTCTGGCAAAATTTAAGATAAAAGTAGCCAGTAAAGTTATTCAAATTGGGAAAACACTTGAAGAAAACGAATGGGAAAAAACAATTGATAGAGCAAGAGATGAAGGCGACACATTAGGCGGGATCTTTGAAGTGATTGCCACCGGTGTCCCGGCTGGTTTGGGGAGCTATGTCCATTGGGATAGGCGGCTGGATGGCAATCTGGCTCGGGCGATAATGGCGATCCCCGCGGTCAAAGGGGTTGAGATCGGGCTCGGCTTTCAAGTAGCTTCATTGCCTGGTTCTAAAGTACACGATGAGATCTTTTATGGCAAAGAAAAGGGCTTTTATCATAAGACCAATAATGCCGGTGGAATTGAGGGGGGGATCACGAACGGGGAACCGGTGGTTGTCCGCGCGGCGCTCAAGCCGATCGCGACCCTGAAAAAACCGCTTAAATCGGTTGATCTGGTCACCAGAAAAGCCTGCGACGCGCTGGTTGAGCGCTCGGATGTCTGCGCGGTTGAGCCGGCCGCAGTGATCGGCGAAGCGGTGGTGGCGATCGAGATCGCCAAGGCCTTCCTGGATAAGTTTGGCGGTGATGCGATCGAGGACCTGACCGCTGCTTATCAGGCTTACATTTCCCGCCTTGATTGACCTTGCCCGCCTGATTTGCTATAATTTATCCGTTCCCAACAATTGTTGGGTCGTTTAATTGAAAGGAGAAGTATTACTTTGGCAGCAAAAATCAAATTACAGAGAAAAGGGACAAAAAACCGCCCCTTCTACCGGGTGGTTGTTCAGGATGAATCCGAAGCGCCGAGAGGGAGAGTAGTCGAAATATTAGGTGAATATGACCCCCTGCAGGAACCCGCACTTTTTCAGGTTGACCGGGAAAAAACAACCGCCTGGATCGCTAAAGGGGCTGAGCCGACGGAAAAAGTAAGGATTCTTTTAGGAAAAGCCGGCATACTCCCGCCAATCGATGTTGCTTCGCTCCCAAAAAAGCGGGCGAAAGCGGAACAGAAGGCGGAAGCTGAAGCTAAACCAGAAGTTAAAGCTGAAGCAAAGCCTGCTGAAGCGGCGAAAGGAGGAGAGGCGCAAGCATGAAAGAGCTTGTAGAATTCATTGTCAAAGCGCTGGTTGATAAGCCCGACCAGATAAGCGTCAAAGAAGTACTGGGCGAGAACCTCACCATTCTGGAGGTCCGGACCGCGCCGGAAGACGCTGGCAAAGTTATCGGCCGGGAGGGGCGAATTGCGAATTCTATAAGAGCGATCGTGAAAGCAGCGGCCGCCAAGCAAGATAAGAAAGTGACCGTTGAGATCTTAACGGACGAAGGCAGTTCCGGCAAACAGCCGGTTTAATTTAAAAGGGGAGGAAAAAATGGCAGAAAAAAAGCAATCGATCGAGATGAAAAGAGTCGTCATGGTTAAAGCGATCGTGACCGAAGGTTTTAAGGATAATCTGGTTAAAGAGCTGGAAAGGGCGATCAATAATATTGACAACCAATCAGCCCAGCTTGATGAAAGAAGCGAATCATATCTTGAAAGTTTAAAAAAGAAGGGCTTGATGCAGAAGGCCGCCGCTTTTAAGCATCAGATGGACGAAGAAAAAGCCAAGCAGGCAGCCGCCAAAACCGATCTGACGATGAAGATCGAAGAGGCAAAGAACCTGCAGCTCGGGACCGAATTTGTCCAGGGGCCGCTAGAGGGGCCGGTCGTGGTCCATGTGGGCGACAACCTGTATAAAAAGGTCGGCGGGGCAGAGGTTATCGTCAAAGACGGCATTATCCAGGAGATCCGCGAATTATAATCGAGATCCTTACATTATTCCCTGAAATGTTTCAGGGACCGCTGAATGAGAGTTTACTTAAAAAGGCCCAGTCAAAGGGCCTTTTAAGTTTAAAGGTCACTAACCTCCGCGATTTTACTACTGATAAGCATAAGACCGCAGATGATACCCCTTATGGCGGGGGAGCTGGGATGGTCATGAAGGTTGAGCCGATAGCCAAAGCTATTTCAAAAGTCAAAAGTCAAAAGTCAAAAGTGATATCCCTTTGTCCAACCGGAAAGTTGTTAACCCAAGAGAAAATTAAATCTCTGGCAAAAGAAGAACACCTGGTTTTACTTTGCGGACATTACGAAGGAATCGATGAAAGAGTTAGAGGCTTGGTTGATGAAGAGGTATCGATCGGTGATTATGTCCTGACCGGCGGAGAGATCCCCGCCATGGTCCTGGTTGACGCGGTTGCCCGCCATATTCCGGGCGTAGTCAAAGAGGAAGAATCGGTTAAGAAAGATTCGTTTTATGAGGGGTTGCTGGACTATCCAAGTTATACCAAACCGGAGGAGTTTGAAGGAAGAAAAGTCCCAGAAGTTCTGCTGTCCGGGCATCACGCGGAGATCGACCGCTGGCGGCGCAAGGAAGCGCTCCGGCGCACTCTTTTCCGCCGACCTGATCTTTTGGCCGGGGCGGAACTTAATGCGGAAGATAGAAAGCTTTTACAGGAAATCATCGCGGAGCCCGAATAAAAAACAACCGGCTTGAAATGTTCAAGCCGGTTGTCATAACAACAAGAAAGAATAATTAACTTTTTATTGTGGAATCGGGATTTGCACCTGTCTGAATTTTTGAACTCCACCCGCATCGTTTACATACCTGATTGTGCTATATAATGCAATGCCACACGGATGGTCGAATCGACGGAAGGCCTTATAGCCATTCGTAATTGTGGCGCCCCAAGCAGTTATAAAATTCCCATCTTTATCTAGCTTTTGAATACGATTATTGCCAGTGTCACAAACGTATAAATTATCACCCGAACCGATCTTTATTGCAGCAGGAGCATTAAAAGACCCGTATCCCGATCCGGGTCGGCCAATCGTTTTAAGTAATGTGCCAGACCGCGAATATTTATAAATGCAAGAGGCATTCGCATCAGCAACATAAATATCACCGTGCGAATCAACGGCTATCCCAGTAGGCTTGGATAGTTTTCCAAGGCCTATTTTCCTATAAAAGGGGTGTTGTATTTCTGCGACAATATATTTATCGCATGTCACATTGAGGCGATTGCCAGGACCTATTGCAATATAAGTTGGCGCCTTCAATGGAACGTTACCATTAGTGACGCCATCAATCTTTCGCACAAGCTTTATCATCTGATTAGGTAAATTAGGATTAACTTTGTATTCGAGAACGTGATTATTTGAAACATCTGACAAAATCAGGTGGTTTTGCGAGTTAATGGCGACATCATATAAATATCCTGCATTAGTTGGTTTCCCAGTTGCATTATCGGCGTCCCCAATTTGCTTTCCGGAAGAATCGCAAACTGTAAAATTTGTCATATTCATAACATAAATATATTTTCCCGATTTATCTACAGCTAAATTTTTCCCTCCAAGTTGTCTTGGAGTATTATCAAATGCCAAAACAAAGACCGGCGGAGCCTCTTTGGGTTGGATTTCTACCGCAACCGGATTTATTGCCGCGCCGGCAATAAGAGCGCCGATAAATAAAAACACGGCGACCAATAAAAAGGGAATTGTTTTACTTATATTTTTCATTGTTCCACACTCCTTTTTGGATGCAACAACCTTAATGTTTCTTCTAGGTGCACCCCCTTATTACAAAATCTGTTTTGATCAAGGGATCGTGTCCCTTTGAGATGTATCAATATTATACCCCCCCCCACTTTTTTGCAAGGGGAGCCGCAGTAAAAAGCGTGCTGAAGCTTGACAGGAAAATGAGATATAGTGTAAGTTGTCTTAATATGGCTGTTTATATTGCCTTATTACATTATCCAGTCTACAACAAACGAAAAGAACTCGTTACCACCTGCATTACCGGCTTTGACCTGCACGATATCGCCCGAACTGCTGCCACTTACGGGATAAAGAAATACTTCGTGGTCAATCCCCTGCCGGCGCAGAGGGAATTTGCCAACCGGATCTTTGATTTCTGGATGGACGAGGGGAGCCTGGAGTTTAATTGGACGCGGGCGGAGGCGTTTAAGCTCATTTCAATTAAATCCGATCTGGATGAAGTGATCAAAGAGATCGAGGCAATCGAGGGGCTTAAACCGAAAATCATCGCGACCTCAGCTAAGCCTCGGGGGGACATTACTTTTGAAAGTTTGAAGTTGGAGGTTAGAAGTTCCAGCGCCCCATATCTCATTTTACTGGGCACTGGCTGGGGGATGGCGGAAGAAGTATTTCCCAAGGTTGACGGGATCCTGCCGCCGATCATCGGCAATTCCGACTACAACCATTTGTCGGTTCGCTCCGCTTGTGCTATAATATTGGACAGACTGCTTGCCCCGAGGACCGAACGAAGTTAGGTGTCGAGGGGCTTGGGAGGTAGTTTTTTATGGGAGTTATCCAGGAATTAGAGAAGTCAAATATGAAGAAAGATGTCCCGGTTTTTAAAGTTGGGGACACAGTAAAGGTTTTTTGCAAGATCATCGAAGGCGGCAAAGAAAGGGTCCAGGGATTTGAAGGGATCGTCCTTAAACGCCAGGGTGGCGGAGTGAGAGAAACTTTCACGGTCAGGAAGATCGTTCAAGGGATCGGGGTCGAGAGGACTTTTCCTCTGCATTCGCCCAGGATAGAGAATATCACCGTGCTGCGCAGCGGCAAGGTCAGACGAGCAAAACTATTTTACCTGCGCCAGCGCATCGGCAGCCAGGCGATCAGGGTCGACGAAGAAAAAGCCGCCCCGAAAGCGAGCGAGTAAATTGAAACATTGGCTCTTTGATTGGGGCGAGACGATCGTTGTTGCTTTTATCATGGCCCTTATCATCCGCGCTTTTTTCCTCCAGGTTTTTTGGATCCCGTCCAGCTCCATGGAGCCGTCGCTTGATATTAAGGACAGGATAGTTGTCAATAAAGTTACCTATCATTTCCGCAGTCCCCAACGACAGGAAGTCATTGTTTTCCGGCAAGTGGCGCCGGAGGGCTCTCCCAAAAGAGATTTGATCAAAAGAGTAATGGGGCTCCCCGGGGAAACATTAGAAATCAAAGCCGGCGTTATTTATATCAACGGCCAAGCGATCGAAGAAAAACACCCGCTGAACCAGGATTTTGCGGATTTTGGCCCCTTAACGATTCCGTCAGATTCCTATTTTGTCATGGGCGATAACCGTCCCGCTTCCGCCGACAGCCGCTATTGGGGATTTTTACCGAAAGCAAATGTTATTGGGCCCGCAGTTTTACGGATTTGGCCGCTTAATAAACTTGGCCTGGTCCCATGAGGCTGGTTTACGAAAGTAAACTAAAGAAACAAGGTTATCAATTAGTTGCTGGAGTGGATGAGGCCGGCCGGGGTCCGCTGGCCGGACCAATTGTCGCCGCCGCGGTTATTTTACCCCTAGAGATCGATCTGCCCGGTTTAAACGACTCAAAACTCCTGTCTCCAAAACAGCGAGAGGCGCTGTTCATTAAGATCCGGCGGCAAGCGATCAGTATTGGTGTCGGCAAGGTTGGGCATAAGCTGATCGATAAACTGAATATCGGCAAAGCGAATGTATTGGCGATGGAGTTAGCGGTTAAGGGCCTGTGCCGGCGGCCGGATTTTATCTTAATCGACGGCAAGAGATACCGGCTCGATCTGCCGGTTGCGCAGCGGGCGATCGTTCAGGGCGACAGGAAGTGCGCTTCGATCGCGGCCGCTTCGATCATTGCCAAAGTCGTCCGGGACCGGATCATGGACCGCTATCATTTGAAATATCCGGAATATGGCTTTGCTTGGCATAAAGGGTATGGGACAAGGGAGCATTTTCAAGAACTGCAGGAGCATGGACCGTGCCCGATCCACCGCCGGTCGTTTTTTCCTATTCGGAGTTCTTCCCGCCCAGCAGCAGAAATAGGAGCGCCGTCCTGACCGCCACGCCGTTGGTGACCTGTTCCAGGATGACGTTATACGGCCCGTCGGCCACTTCCGAGGTTATTTCCACGCCGCGGTTGATCGGCCCGGGATGCATGACAATGACGTCTTTTTTCGCCTTGGCCATCCGGTCCGCGTTTAAGCCGTAAAGTTTGGCATATTCTTCGATCGACGGGAACAGGCCCTTTTCCTGGCGTTCTTTCTGAATGCGAAGCATGTTGATGAAATCGGCGTCCTTGATCTCCCGATCAAAGTTGTAGGAAACGCGCACACCCATTTTTTCAATTTCTTCCGGGATCATCGTCGGCGGCCCGACAACCACCACTTCGGCCCCCAGCTTTTTTAAGCCCCAGATGTTGGAGCGCGCCACGCGGGAATGGGTGATATCACCGACGATCAGGACCCGTTTGTCTTTAACCGTTTTCTTTTTATCGATCATGGTGAAAATATCAAGCAGGCCCTGGGTGGGATGTTCGTTAAAGCCGTCGCCGGCGTTGATGACCGAGGCGCTGCAGTTCTTGGCGGCCAGGTGGGGCGCCCCGCCCATACTGTGGCGGATGATGATGCAGTCGAGCCCATGACCTCCAGGTTCTTGACCGTATCGATCAGATTCTCGCCTTTAACCACGCTGGACGATGAAACGGCCACATTGGTGACATTGGCGGAAAGGACCTTGGCGGCAGTATTAAATGATGTTCGGGTGCGGGTTGAGGGCTCATAAAACAAGGTCACGATGTGCTTGCCGAGCAGGGTCGGGACTTTAGGAATAGGGCGGGCGATGACCTCTTTCATGGAGCGGGCGGTGTCTAAAATGAGCTTGATTTCCTCGAGGCCGAGGTCTTTGAGGCCGAGCAGGTCCTTTGATTTTAGCCCTTTGACCTTGTTCATGTTGAATAGTTCAAGCAGTTATTATATCATATGCCGGTTTGTTTAGCTATGAAAACGCGACTTATTTACTTCATTATTGCTCTGCTGTTATCCATTGTTGGTTTTGAGCTATTCTATTCTTTTATTCCTCTGACTTACGAAGCAACCGCCAAAGTAATGGGGACAACGGTCCGGGTTAAAGTTAGCGGGCCGGGAGCGCCGCGCTATGCCGGGCTGGCAATCAAAGAGATAAAAAGGCTGGAAAAAATATTCAGCAAGTTTGACGAAAACAGCGAAGTGAGCCTGATCAATCGCTTGGCCGGCCGGGCCCCGCTGCAACTTTCCAGCGACACTGCCGCCGTCCTGAAAATGGCGGAGGATGTCAGGCGCGCATCGCATGGCGCTTTTAACGTCCGTTTTAATGATTCGTCGATCGACCTCGGCGGCATCGGCAAAGGCTACGCCGTCGAATCAGCCCGCCGGCTGCTGCTGAAGAAGGGGGTCAAAAGTGCTATAATTGATATGCATTCATCAATTGCAGTTATCGGTGATGGCTGGCGTGTGGCGATCAGGGATCCGAGGAAAGAGCAAGGGATATTAGGGATCGTAATTCTTAATAATGGCGATGCTCTTTCAACCTCCGGGCAATATGAACAGCCAAGCCATATTCTCGATCCGCGGACCGGAAAACCGGCTGATCGGTGCCTGGGCGTGACCGTGATCGCCAATGATGCTGGCCTGGCCGATGCCTTGTCAACGGCGATATTCGTTCTTGGACCGGTCAGCGGATCAGATCTCGCCAGGGCGCTAAAAGTTAAATATATTTTGGTCGGCAAAAACGGGAAAATTTATGATAATCTTGGCCCTGAATTGCGGTAGCTCTTCAGTCAAATTCAAACTTTTCCTCTGGGAAAAGAGGCAGACATTGATCAAGGGGGTAGTCGAGCGGATCGGGATCAGCGGCTCTTTCATTTCTTTTGATCTCCCCGGGAAAGGGGAGCAAAAAACGGAATGCGAGTGTCCGGACCACCGCACCGCTTTAAAGATCCTGATCGAGACCCTGCTGCGCAAAGAGCACGGGGTGGTTGGCGACCTGTCGGAGATCTCGGCGGTCGGGCACCGGGTGGTTCACGGCGGCGAAAAATTCAAGAGCTCGGTGATGATCAATGATGAGGTCCTGCAGGCGATCAAGCATGTCCAGGACCTGGCCCCGCTTCACAATCCTCCCAACATTGCCGGCATTGAGGCGGCGCAGGAAGTGCTGCCAAATATCCCGCAGATCGCGGTGTTTGACACGGCCTTCCATCAAACTATGCCGGAGAATTCATTCCTTTACGCTGTTCCCTATGAATGGTACGGGATGTACGGTGTCCGTCGTTACGGCTTCCACGGCACTTCGCATCTTTATGTCTCCCGCCGGGCAGCAGTGCTGTTAGGGAAGCCTTCAGCAGAGACAAATTTGATCACCATGCATATCGGCAACGGCGTCAGCATCGCCGCGATCAAGGGCGGGATCTCCGTTGATACCAGCATGGGCCTGACGCCGCTGGAAGGGGCGGTGATGGGGACCCGCTGCGGCGACATTGACCCGGCGATCATCCTGTTCATGATCGAAAAAGAAGGGTTTTATGCCGAAGAGATCGATTCGATCCTGAACAAGAAGAGCGGACTGCTGGGGATCACCGGTAAATATATGGACCGCCGCGACATTGAAAAAGCGGCCGCCGAGGGAGACCACAGATCGCAACTGGCGATCGAGATCGAAGCTTATCGCTTGCGAAAATATATCGGCGCTTATCTGGCGGCTTTAGGCAGGACGGACGCGATCGTCTTTACGGCCGGGGCGGGAGAACTGAATTGGAAACTGAGAGAAAAGGTGCTGGACGGGATGGAAAGTTTGGGCCTTGTCCTTGATAAGAAGAAGAACGAAGCCGCCGTCAGCCGCGAGAAAGAAACCCTGATCTCTGCCGACGACTCCCCGCTCAAAGTCTATGTCATTCCAACTGATGAAGAAATCGTTTTTATTGAGGACGTGGTGGCGATCCTGGAGGGGCGCTACGAAACACACACGCATTTCACTTATTCGTTTGAGGACCAAAAATATAAACGCAAGGTCGAATAGCATGGATAATTTTTTACCTTTAACATATTTACGGTCGGTTGAGGAGCTGCGCTGCGGCGCGACAACGTTAAAGGATCATCCAGGACGTAAAATCAATTACCTTTGGGAATTGATTGTTAACTTGAAAGAAGATCTGGAAGTCGATCTGAAGAAAATGGGCAGCGGAGTAAGAGGGAAGATCCATTCCTCGGCAGTCATCTACGCTCCCGAGAACGTGTTAATTGAGGCGGGGGCGGAGATAGAAGCCTGTGCTGTCCTGGATGCCCGCTCCGGCCCGATCTATATTGGCAAGAATACGATTATCCGCCCGCAAAGCTACCTGCGCGGGCCGCTCTCCATCGGCCCCGAATGCCGGATCGGCGGGGAAGTGACCCATTCGATATTCCATGGCTATTCCAACAAGGCGCATTACGGTTTTATCGGGCATTCCTATATTGGGGAATGGGTGAACCTGGGAGCAGGGACGACCAATTCAAATTTAAAAAACAATTACGGGACCGTCAAGGTAATCGTTCATGGGAAAGAAGTTGATTCCGGCCAGCAGTTTCTGGGCTGTTTTATCGGTGATTATGCCAAGACTGGGATCGGCACGCTGATCAATACCGGAGCCGTGATCGGCGTTGGGGCCAATGTCCTGGGCGGGAGAGTAACGCCGAAGCATGTCCCCGATTTTACCTGGAAAGATGAAGAAAGATATCGTCTAAAAGATTTTTTGGTGGCAGCTGGGTCAATGATGCAGAGACGAGGGGTTAAACTGGATACTGCCACGACCGAAAAAATCAAGCAAGGCTACAAACAAAGTGCGAAATTCTAATACAGAACAAAATCGCTGATCCTTTTAAACCTTTTTGATTCCGCCGCCAATCGCCGTCTAAACTCGTCGGCATTTTGTTTGGGGATCTCTATTTTAAGGCGGCATCTCCCTTTTCTTTCCAACATAGGGGGGAAAGACGAGCTGGTGATATTGGCGCGCTGTTTGAACAGGAAGTCACTAACGGCAAAGATCAGGTCCAGGCTTAGCCGGGTATAAGAAAATTCAATGGTCATCGGCGTCCGCTCGATGGTTACGGTCGGAGCTTTTAAGTTCTGGTAAAGATCTTGAGCCACCGTTAAAAACGACAGGATATTTTTTTCGATCTCATTTTTTCTTTTTGACCGGACACGGACTTTGACCAGAGAGGAGCTATCTTTTAGCGGAGTGCTCTCAAGACCGATTATTTTCAGGCCAGAGCTTCTTAAGAGCTTGGCCAGGGCTCTGCTTACCCCGGGCATACTGTAAACCAACAGCCAGAGTTGAGCATTGTTCCCATCGATCTGATAGGCGGCGGCGGAGGAAGAGGAGAGTAAAGCCGCTCTAACCGAGTCTAAAAGCAATTCGCGGTCGCGCGTCTTGGCGATTGCCAGCCGCAGGGCGTCTTCGTTGGCCAAACCTTTGGCTTTTGCTACCCGCTCCAGTGAGCATAATAAATTTATCGGTAAGCCTGATTGCCCATCTTTTTTCAAAATGTTGGCCAGGCGGGAGCGCAGAGCGGCTTCTTCATCGGACAAGACAGCGCCCAGGAGCAATTTGCCGCGTTCCGCTGCCTCGGAGGTCCTTTCTTCGCCGGTGGTTTCATCAAGATTCCCGTCTTGCGCCAGGCTGATCACTGTCATGGCATAAAGGGAAGCCACTTTATTTAAGCGAGTTGAAGAGCAAAGCTGAGTTTTAACCGGGTCAAAACTTATCCGGTCGCCGTTTTGCAAGGGGGAAAAAGCGGACAATTTTAACTTAACTATCTGGCCGGTATCAGGATCGATCCGTTCCACTTCGACAAATTCCGGACAATGGAGCCCGTAATTCGGGCCGGCAGCAAAAGCCAGGTCAAGCAGGATCGGGACCTTACCCGGCTGGAAAGGAACAATTCTGTATATTTTCCCATTAAATCTTCCATATCTCCGCCCTTCAGCGATCAACGCTGACCGGGTCTCATTGGCGCCGCCGACTGACAGGCCGTCAACAAAACCTTCAAGCTTGAATGCGCGTCCGTGCGATGAAGGCCCGATCTCGGCGTGTTCATGCATTGCTTCTGTCCGGACCTGCACCATGATCCGCTCCCCTTCCGGTCCGACGAAATGCAAATGGATCGACTCATAGCCATTTGCTTTGGGCCCGAGGTCAATGTTTTTGTCGCCGAATTCAACATATCCGAGATAATTTTTTATCATTTCTTCAGCATCTAACAAGTAACCAAATTCGCTCATGTTAACGATGATCCATTCGGCAACATCTTTACAAAGGTGCCTGTTCCTTGTTTTTGCTGCCTCATCGGTTTCGCTTTCTTCCTTGATAATATAACGGAAGCGCGCAGGATCGGTTAGCGCCTCGCCGCGCCTTAACTTTTTCAGGGCACTGGCAACGCTTTTGACGTCAACCTCGACACGATGTCCGATCCAGTCTTCAATGTCGAGACTGAGGAGCTCGGTAAGGAGCTTGAGGTGATCCAGCGCTTTTTTCCTCCCCATTTTATTGGCGTCAGTTATCAAGCCTTCGATCCGGGCATGTTCCTTGGGGTCAAGACGCATCAGGGCGATATTTTCAAGATTCAAAGCGAGATCCTCGGATTCGAACCATCTTAAAATGATGGGCAAGACGTGGTAAGCGCGCGATGCCACGATTTTATCGATCAAATCGGAAGCGGTTAAAGTTACGAAACAGTCAGCGGCCTCCAGCAGCCAGATTTTGGGATCACTCTGATGCATTAAGCACATCTTGGCAACATATTTCGCTTCGCGCTCATTAACAGTATTTTCATCAAGCGGAACGAAAAGAAAACTCCTGGCTGTATTTTTTGCTTGAATAGCCGCAAGCACATCCGCATCTATGCCCGCTTTTTGCAGGTCAGCAATTGGCATAAGAGACAAGAACGCGGCGGCGGCTAAACGCGCGTCGCCGCCTGAAGAGAGCAAGGTTTTGGCAACGCCGAGCAGGTGGATAACAACCTTTTCGCCATGGGGCAAGGATCCATCTTTATGGAAACCGACCATTAGATCGAAGGCTTTTTCCAGGAGCGTTAAATCTTCTTCAGAGAAACGGTTTTCTGCCCTTAAGTTCCCGATCAGCTCTAGTTTTAATCCCGTTAAATGGCTGCCAGCGGGTTTGATCTCAAGGGCAAAAAGGCGGGGGTCATGCAGGCCGCCCAAGCTGGTTACCCAGTGCTCAACCGAACGACGGCTCAAGCCGATCGTTGAGGGTTGTTCGCGCCTGATCGGCAACCCTGGTCTTGGCAGGAGATTTATTCTGATCATGTCGGCAATTTATCGATGGGAAATTTGAACAATTTCAAGCAAAAATGCTATACTTTCAATTAAGTTTCGAGTTTAGAGTTTAGTATTTCGAGTTTATTACGGTGGGGGATCGTCTAATGGTAGGACACCGCCCTTTGGAGGCGAGAATCGGGGTTCGAGTCCCTGTCCCCCAGCCAACCCTTAAAAGGGCCGTTTTTCAGCAGCGGCCGCCAGCCGATTTTCCCTTCAAATTGGAATTTTTTATCTTTTAAAATAAAGTTCGAGCCGATATTTTTCAGAAATGTTGAAATTTTATCCGGATTATTTTCGGATATAAGAATTTTGGCTTGGCATGAGGATAAAATAAGCTCGCGCATAGGTTCGAGCCAATTATTTCCCGTTAGTTCAAAATCTCGCACTTTCTGCTGAATGTCAGCTTTTCGATCGAGATATTCACGCTTTTTAGCTTGGTATTCTTCTTGGCTTATCTCTTTGCCTTCAACATAAAGGTCAAGTAGCCGATTAAGCTTATGCTCGATTTCAGCTTTCTGATCGGCGAGATTTTGAACTAAGACTTTGGTTTCGCTTTTGGCTTGCACTTTCTCTTCATCGAGCTTATTGAGCATATTATTAGCCCAATCATCAGGTATCGATACTTGTTGAATAATATCTTTCATCTGTTCGGTAATAAGTTCTTCGCGAGCATATTTCTGATCGCACGCCTGTTTTTTCTTGGTACAGTGGTAGTAATGATGGCCTTTCTGCTTTTCACAGGTTATCATGCAACCGCATTGACCGCATCGCATAAGCCCCGAAAAAGCGAACTGGTGTTTTCTCTGCCGTTTTTTCTTGCCACGATTGGCCATCACCTGCTGGGCTTGGTCAAATAAAGACTTGGAAATAATTGGCTCGTAGTTTCCGGCATGGTATTCTCCGCAATAAAAGAATGTCCCATAATAAAAGGTTTTCTTTAGCATATTCTGGACACAGGTCTTGGCCAGAACATTGCCTCTGGAGTTTCGCAGGCCAGCGTCTTTTAAGTATTTAGCAAGCGCCTTAAGCGTGTAGTCCCCGGTGGAGTAGATATCAAATGCCCTCTTAACCAAAGGCGCCCTCACGGGGTCAACCTCAACCCGGCGCTTATCGATTCTATTGTTTAGATAGCCAAGCGGTGCCTTAGTTGGCCATTCGCCGCGACGACACTTCTGCCTTTGGCCTCGCCTAACGTTCTCGCTAAGGTTATCCACATAGTATTTACTCTGTCCAAAGGCAATGTTCAGCATGAATTTGCCCTGGGGCGTGCTGTCAAACCAAAAGGTAGGGAATTTAAGGTCTTTTAGCTGACCTGTGTCCAGAAGGTAGATAATCTTGCCTCCGTCAATGCTATTGCGGGCTAAGCGATCAGGATGCCAAGCCAAAATTCCTTCCGCTTCTCCCTTTTCAATGCGTTTCAACATTTCTCCGAATATGATTCGGCCAGGTTCTTTGGCAGTTTTTGCCTCGCAGAGCGAGGCGACGATTTCAAGTTTTTCTTTGGCGGCAAATTCTTTTAATTCCGTGATCTGGGCTTCTATGGAAAGGACCTGCTTTTCCTCGGTGTCGGTAGACTTCCTGGCGTAGACGAAATACCTCATGGGACACCTCCTTCGATTAGGGAGTCAGAAAAAGCCCGTTTTTGGCCGTCCCGCCTCCGGCGGGACAAAAGATAAAAAATTCCAATTTGAAGGGAAAATCGGCTGGCGGCCGCTGCTGAAAAACGGCCCTTTTAAGGGTTGGCTGACCGCATTTGAAAATATCCGAACCGATTTTCATCAATAATGGGCGGCGATTGCCGCCGTCCAATCGCCGCCCAATTTCCGGGCGACCTTTTCGGATTGAAAAACTGCCAAAGAACCTGGGAAAAATATCGGCTCGCACTTTATTTTGGCCAAAAACGGGCTTTTTCTGATTAAGAAGGGATAAAATATGTATATTCCAATTTGGCATATTACATAATGGAATATATCATATAAGCTATAATATCGCAAGCATGGGAAGAACAATATATTCAAAAGATCATAAAAGACTAATAAACAAGCTGAAAAAAGCTCGAGTAGAGTTGGGGCTTGATCAAATAGAAGTTGCTGAAAAACTTAAAAAGAGTCAATCGTATGTATCAAAAATTGAATCTGGTCAGAGAAGACTTGATATTGTTCAAATGAATGAGTTTGCGAAAATATATAATAAGTCGATAGATTACTTTATTAAATAAGTATATGTATAAGTTTAGTAAGCCAACACCTATTGTAATAAAGCTTATTGACGCAGAAGGATTAACATTGCGCCAAAAGGCTTTTCAATACGTATCTGATAATCGGAATATAACTGGAGCTGAAAGAGGCAGCTCTGAAGAACAGGGCTTTGGAGCTTTGGCGGAAATTGTTGTACGCAATAAAATAGGAATGCCAGATATAAATCCAAGTGATCATCCTGTTGGGTATGACATACTTCTTCCTTCTGGAGTGAAAGTTGATGTTAAATGTAGAGGCGGAGAGCTGCCATTTCAAGAAGAATATATGAGTGATGATAATATACCAAGAGAAGCAAAGCATAATCTGTTTGCAAGACAAGTTTATGACGATAGGCTAGACACGGATATCTATCTTATGACGCACCTTGAAACACCCAAAAAAGGTGTGTTACCAGGGACAAAAAGACAAAGAAAATGGATATTATATATATGTGGTTGGGTATCTAAGGAGAGAGTCAAAAGAGAAGGCGTTTATCTGCCAAGGGGATCTCTATCTGAACGAGGGAGCAAATGGCTCCAATATAGAGGGCAAGAGATTGAATTTTATAATAAAAACTTGAATGGCTTACAAAGTCTTGATGAGTTGCTTAAAATTGATGGGGCTGATGTTAAAACTGATATCGCGCATGAGGGAGACTTAAATCTTACTGGGGTTGATGCAATCCGTATTACTTATGATCTAATCGGTCGCGGCATATTGAACAACAAACATCTGGAATATATAAAACAAAAAACAGGCATAACCACTGAAATTAAGCCGATTTTGAGCGCAAATCAGTATTTTCATCTTTTAGAATGGTTTAAAGAGGAAGGCTTGATAACTAACCAGGAATTAGAAAAAGCTGCCCAAATACTGAAGAAAGAACCCTTCACAGGTATTTAAACAAACAATTTGCTGTTTTCGACGGCGGCTCTGCTTTTTGCTTCTTTTATTCTATTATTACAAATATCAATATAGTTAATGTGGTGTTTTTTATGCAAAAATACTTCCTCATTTTTCTCGATGCCAATAAATAATCTATCTTCAAGGACGGCAGAGACGAGAAAACTTCCACTCCCGCAAGTATTATCGAGGACGATCTCTCCTGGTTTTGTGAATGTTTTAATTAGGTATCTACCTAACTCAACAGGTTTTTGTGTTGGATGGTGAACAACCCCTTCGCTTTCTGCTGTTTTGAAATAAACAACATCTGTAGGATACCGCTGACCATCGCTTTTTACTTCAACAGGGCTGAAATCTCCATAACAACCGGTCAGTTGGTTTTTTCTGAAGCCCTTGTTATAAGGCTCTCCGAATGTCATTTGCGGATTATAATCTGGTTGGTTCTTGTAAAATATGCATATATCTTCGTGTCTTCGAAGTGGTTGTTTTTTTGCATTAAGGAAATTAGTGGGTTTGGATTTCACCCAAATAATCTTATATTTAAATAATCTTGGATTGGATAAGATTAATTGGGCAGTGAACAGCCCTTGTGAGGTAAGAGCTATAACACCATTATCTTTGATTATCCTCTCATATTGTGCCCATAATTTATCAAGGGGAATGATGCTGTCCCATTTGTTTTGGGTGTTCCCATAGGGCAGATCGCAGAGTACCATGTCTATTGATTTTGGAGGTATTGTTTTCATTACTTCTATGCAATCCCCTTGATGAATCTTGTTAAGGAAATAATCAATGTTTTGTTGTTTAGATGGCT
>JAQTLJ010000003.1 GCA_028714935.1 Candidatus Margulisiibacteriota bacterium
ACAACTTCAGATGCTAATATTGTGCTGACAATAACAGGAGGAACCGGCCCATACACCATCTCCGGGCTACCCGCCGGATTAACTCCAACTGTGACAGGCCAGCGCATTGTTATTACTGGAAGAGCTGCTACAGAGGGATCTTATTCTGTTACGGTTTCCGACCACTCTACCCCTGCAGTTACTGGGCACATAGCAATTACTGTTAGTAATAACTTATAATGATCTTTAGTCTTTAATATTCTAGTCGATTAAAAGAAGGGGCCTTGGTTGGCCCTTCTTTTTTGGCGCAAGATCGGGATTTTCTCACAGCCCTCAACTAACACCCCATGCAAGTCTTGCCCTTTTTATCCTCACCCCTTTCTTCCGACTTACGTCGGAATTCATTCCCCTCTCCATCAAAGATGGAGAGGGGTGCCCCGAGCGATGCCGAGCGAGCGAACACAGTGAGCGAGTCGAGGCAGAGTCGAGGGGCGGGGTGAGGATGCAAGTTTTTGCCGTCCCAACTCGATATATTATATGGATAGCGATAGAGTAACCTTCGGATTGCCTGTTTCCGGAAGTTACTGCGAAACAAACCACGAGAACAGGCGTGGTTTTTTTATTTATGGTAGAAACTGACAATAGAATAAATCCAGCGGCTAATCCGGGAAGCGTTGAGCTCCCCTCCTGCGACGTGGTCTTCGATTTTGAGAACATGACGATCGAAGAAATTCCCGAAGACAGCGCTACCCCGGTCCTCGCTCCCACCGAAGCTTCCGACGCTGAACGGATCATGACCCGCGACGAAGCGCTGGCTGTCTTGCAAGGCCTGCTGGGCGAAGAGACCGTTATTCCCGACGATAAGATCGACCGCCTCATCCTTGCGATCAACCGGATGATCAACCATCAAGATTCAGAGACCCTCTCCTGCGCCACCGTCGCCGCAATACTGGAAGAAAACAATGAAGCCTTGAGGGATTTTATCCGCTTCTACTCCCTCGGCTTGATCTCGGAAACCGAAGGGGTCGGCAGCACCCCGGTCGCCGGCGCCCTGACCGAAAGCGACGCGTCACTTGAAGATTTCGCCAACCTGACCGGCACGGTCCTCTCCGACAATATCCTGCCGCCGGCAGTGCTCCAAGCTATCCACGGCGGCACCCTGCGGATCAAGATCCGTTTCACCCAGAACAGGCAGGGTGAATTTGATAACTTCGCCGTCATCATCCAGTCGAGGAACCATGAAGAGATCGTCGCCGAGTACCGCGACGGCGCGATCGTGTCCGGTAATCCTCCGACCTCACCTCTGGCGAGAGGGATCATCGCCTACCTCCAAAGACTGTTGCGCGGTACTACCGGCAACCAGTACTCATTCGGCGAAGAAGGGGTCTTTGACAGGCAGACCCTGGAAGCGATGTACTCTTACATGTCCCGGGAAAACCTGCTCTCCACCAGTTTCGATTCTGCCTCCCTCCAGCAGGTCCTTGACCAGCGGCTGATCGAGGCCGACGAAGCGGCGGCCGCTTACAGCACCGCCCCAACCGCCGATATCGCCGCCCTCAATAATGTCCTGACCGTCCACCAGGATTACCTGACTCTCAAAGGTGACCTGGAGATCCAGTATGGCTTTACTATCGACACCGATAACTCGGACAATATGAGCCATGACCTGGGCCAACTGCGCCGCGAAGACCGGGAGCGTTTCCTTGCCGCCCGCCAGGCATATCTTGACGCCATGGAGCAGTTCGGTGGACGTGAAGCCTTCAACCAGGCACTGACCGACGCCAACTTAAGATACCGGATGGCCCAGGATACGCTGAATGACCTGCTGGCGGTCACCGAGCTCGCCGCCTCTTACCAGGATATCGACCTCAACTCGGCTAACCTGTCTGACCAGGACCGTACCTTTATCCAGGCCTGCCGCGACGCCGCCGATGCCTGCCGGCCGCAGATCGAAAGCCTCCTGGCCGAGATCCTTAACGAAGAGAACGGCCTGATGCTTCTTGACATCCGGTCGTACCGGAACGGCCTCGTCGAATACCAGCACGCCCTCCAGAGGAACAACGAGCGGAAACAGTCCGAAGCGCTTGACCGCTTTTCCAACCAGGCTTACCGGATCCTCTCGCAGCTGCGGCGCTGGGAAAACGCCGCCCAGCGCGATCCTGATCTGTTCCAGACACTGACCGGATACCGGACCAACCTTAACAACCGGATGAGGACGGAAATAACCGATCGCCTGCCGTCGGCCGAAAACCAGCGGCTCCAGGAACAGCTCACCTACATCGACCAGGTCGTCATGACCCAGATCGAAGGCGACCGGTCGGTCGAATCGCTGTCGCTGGAGCAGATCCGCGCCCGCTTCTCGCGCGCCGCCCAGTTATCCGACACCTTGGGCTCCGGCCAGCAAAGGGACATGATCATCTCCTTCCTCCAGGATTCGCTCCGGGAAAGGGCTTTTGACGATATCCAGCAGTTATTTGATTTCTTCAGCAGCGTTTCCGATCAGGCCTCGCTCGAAACCGACTGCCAGACCAGTGTGCATAATAATATCCTGGAATCATTCGGCCTCTCCGGCACCGGCAGCGGCAACGCGACCGCCCGCCGTTATCTCGCCGACCATATGGCCGGCCGGTCAATGGACCAGACCTTGAACCGGATGATGCGGCTGGCGGCTAACCTCTACTTCCTGATGGAACAGTACAACCAGTACGCCAATTCAGCGGAAGGCCAGGCGCACGGCGCCCAGCCGCTCACCTTCTCCGATATCATTACCACCGCAAAACTGGCCGTTGAGGCGATGAAAAATCCCGACGGCAGCTATATCGACGACCGCGAAGCCAACGCAATTCTCAGGGTCCTCTCCCGTACATCCGACAACGCAGATATCGCCCGGATCGAGATCGCCAAGCAAAAGGATGAGGCGCTCAAGAATTTTTACCTGCGGGACCACTCGCGGCTAAGAGGAGCCAATGAGCTCACTTTCTCCCCCAGGGCGATCCATGAACTGGAAGCCGACTATGCCGAAAGCTCGGCCGTCTACGGCCTTGTCTCCTACGCCGACCTGCAAAGATGGAGCCCGGAACTTATCCCGCCTGGCGCCGGAATAAACGATTATTTCTACGTTTCCATCAACGGCGTCCAGCGGGTTGATCCCTCGCAGCTGCCGGAAACCGACCTCATCCCCAGGATCCTGCCCAATAACCTTGGCGGCGAGGTCTTTACGCGCGATCCGATGAAGTTCCTGGAAAATGAAATTCTCGCCACCCTTAAACTGGCGATCATCCGCTATGTCCCCGTTTCCGATGAACAGGTCACAATGCTTGACGGCGCCATCACCGCCCGGCTGACCGCCCTGGACCTGCGCGGGATCATCAGGGTATATGGCGAAGGCTCGATCTGGACATTCCGGCCGAACTCCCTGACGCTTGGCGCGCTGGAAAAGGGCGCCCTCAGGACCGTGGCCGATATCGCTGAATCCGCCGACCCGGAAAGCAATATCCCCGCACTCCTCCGGCGCCTGGCGGGCGACAGCGCCGATATCCGGTTCAGCGCCGACGAAAGGACAGCCTTGATCAACTGGTTCGATGCCAATTTCCCGCCCGGCACCGATCTCGCCCAATTGATCGAAGAAAAATACCCTAGCCTTGACTCAATACAAAAACAGCATTTAAGATCGGCTGTCAACCAGCTCCGGACCGCCTTCCCCCAGATGCAGCACAAGGAAGGGTTAAGCCAGAATACCCAGGTCCATTTCCTGAATGAACTGGCCGGTTTTCTCGCCTGGGCTGATGAGCTGCCCGAAGGTGACCCGCTCCGGCAAAGGATCGCGCTCTATGACGCCCGGTTGACCGATACGACCCCGCCGTCAGAACTGGTCGCCGCTTTAAGGGAAGCAGCCCAGCGCCTCGGCCACGATTTCAACGAAGGTTATTTCCGGACGGTTTACGGCGAAGCGGTCGCGACGCTGAGATACCTGCACCGGACCATCCTCGTCCAGGCGAGCAAATTCCCGGCCGAAGATCCCGGCTGGGATGGCGACATCATCTCTTTTGTGCAAAATCATTTTGAGCAGATGTGGGAAAGCGGCCGCGAAGCGTCTGCCCCCCCCAACCAGAGCTCCACGCTGACCGCCGGCCTCCCCAGCGAGATCGTCTTCATGATCAACATGCTCATTTATTCCCAGGACGGGCCTAATAACGACATCATCGACGAGCTCGGCCGGCTGAACAGCGAGATCGAAACCCTGCGGCATGACCTGGGCGTCCAGGTTGAAGGCGCCACCGCCCCCGGCCAGGAGAACCCGCTCATCGACGCTGTCGGCGCCTGCCGGATAATATTACAAAGTCCCGATATCACCGCGCTGCGGACCAGGATCGGCGCGCTCCTCCAGAACGAAGACGGCGATCTCCGCTTCGGCCCGGATGACCGTGACCGCGCTTATCTTAATGAGTTTATCAGACAACTTGATTTGCTTGGTCAATATAGCGAGAGGCCAAGTGATTTCATCGTCCAGGCAGAAGGCCTGATGGAGAGCACCCTGCTCCAGATCGAACAGCTGTCACAGGCGATCGAGGCGGAAACCAATGAAGAAAAACGCGCGGTTTTGATCTCCATGAAGAACGCCCTGGAGAGCGTTTACAACCAGCTTTCCGGCCTGGTCGAGTACCGCAATGAGCAGCTCCCCGGTTTCCTGACCTTGAACGACAAGCTGCTCCGCAGCCAGGAGATCATGGACACCCTTTACAGCGACCGTTTTGACGCGGCTAAATTCCGCCTGCTGACCGAAAGGTTAACTTTCTTCCACGGCGGCGACGACTGGCAGACGAGGCTGCTCGACTGGTTCGGCGGCATCCTGAATGGCGACCAGGGCGAACTGGCCATTCCCGACCTGACCAACGGCCCGGAATCGATCCTTGATATCCTCAATCGTTTCTTTTCCGGAGGAGGCGAAGCCTCCGTCTCTTCCCTGATCCCGTCAGGCGGCGAAAGCCGCGAGACCCTGCTGGCCAAGCTTGCACTTTCCAAGGTCCTGGAAATGTTGCCGCGGGAACAATTGCTTAACTTGTACAAGGTCTTACCGACCACGATATTGGGGCCGCTCAAGATGACCCACGGCGCTTTCAGCCTGGTCCGCGACGTGCCGGCGATCTACGCCGGCCTGACCGGCGAAGGGAATGTTACTATCGGCCCGACCAACTTACAAGAATTGCTGGATACGGTCAACGATCCGGCCAACCGCTTCATCTATAACCTGGAATCTTTTTGCGCCCTATCGTCCGACCAGAACCCGCAGGTCAACAACTCGTCCCAACTCTACGCCCTGCTCAGGAACAGCCGGCGCGAAACCATCCGCAGCTTCCTATCCGAGGCTATTCTGCCGCCGGAGGGCGCCACCAGCTGGCTGGACGCTGGTATGTTCCCACTGGACCGGGTCGACCGGCGCGCGGTCGAGATGTTCCTGGAATACTTCCGGGAAGAACTGATGCCGCAGCTTAATAATCCCGCCATCAGGCAGTTCATCGAGGAACAGCACCGTCTTAACAAAATCCCGTTAAGCCTTGACGAACTGCTCGCCTACGCCAGTCAGGAAACAGGGACGGCGTTGGTCGACAGCCTGCCGTCGGACGCCCCATTCCAGATCACCGATTCCTTCCACTCCGAAGGGGGCAAAAGGGATCTGGCGCAATTGTTGGAGACCGTCCTGGCGGTTGCCGGCGAGCTCAACCAGTCGCGCGCCGTCGAGGACCTCGACCTCTATTCACCGTCATATTTCGCGCCGCTCCAGACGGTGGAAGACAATTGTCTTAAGTACCAGGATACTGACCACCCGGTCGCTCCGCTGCGGGAACTGCGCGTCATCCGCTATTCTAGTGCACCGCAGCCCGGCAAACTGGACGAGCTCAGCTTTCTGGAGATGAAAGAAAGGGACATCGAAGATTGGATAGATAAATACGGCGAAGACGCCCTGCCGGAACTCCTCCTCTCTTTCGATGATGATCCGGCCAAATTCATGGAAGAAGCTCTCTCCGGTGCCGGGGAATTCGGCGTTCACCTGGTCGCGGTTTTGGGCCGGCAGATCGAGATGGGCTTTGCCGACAGCTGGGGCGGCCTGGCGGAGCTGGCGCGGGCGATCCGGTCCGGCAATAAACAGCAAATGATAGATGCGCTCCGGCAGTGGGCCAGAGGCCTGGCCGCCACCACCGGCTCTTTCATGGTCTTTGATATGGCGCCGTTCCTCTTTTTCTCGGAAGTGATCGACGAGATCGAGAACAAGAATTACGGCAGCGCGCTTGGCAAGGCGCTGGCGATCACCATGATGACCTGGCGCTCGCTGGGGATCTACTGGAATACCATTGAAACTCTTGCACGCGCCGGCCATGCCAAGATCACCGAGCATGGGATTTTTATCAGGGACCCGCAGGAAGCCGCCCGCCTTTACGAAGAGCGGATGGGCAGAGCGCGGCAGGCTTTTGAGCGCAGCCTTTTCCGGTCGACCGGCATGCGGCTCCTTTTTTACCAGCTTAATCCTTTTGCCCTTGTCTTTCGCGCCGGCGTAGCCGGGGTGCATGGCCTCGGGGCGGTCGCGGCTTCAGGGCGTTATCTCTATCGGGGCCTCGATGTACAGGTCCGCTCTTCTTCGGTTCAGCTGAGAATGGTGCGGGAAGTCAGCGCCGATCCGAGCACCTGGCACCAAGTTGCCAGCTTCACCGATCGCTACCGGATAATGAGCAACTTCTTCGACCAGCCGATCTTCAGCCAGATGTCAACTTTCCCCCGGCGGGCGGTCGATTTCTTCGGCCGGGCAAAAGGCACCTTCTCGTCCGAAAGCTTCATGTTGTACGATGCCTTTTTTGATCCGGCCAAGTCCTTTGAATTTACCCTGGGTAAAGGCGGCCGCGCGCGCGGCACGATCTACCTCGACGGCGCAACTTACCAGGAATTAGTCAAGGCCAGAGCGGCCGGGACATCGGAAGCCTTCAGCCAGTTTTGTCAGATCATGCAGCAGCATAACCGGCGCGCCGGGGAAGGATCCAGATATAATACCGGTTCCCTGCGGCAGCTTTGGAACGCGCTTAAAGCGCCGGCGGAAATGTATTCCCAAATGAGGGAATATTACGACGGTATTGAGCCGCAAAGCCGGCCTTTTGATCCGGTCTCCTACTTACAAGATTTGACCGTTGGCGACGGTCTGGGCTCCCGCTTCCAGCTGACCCTCCCCGAGATCGATCCGGCAACCGGCCAGCCGCGGGTCGTGGAATTGAATGGCCAGCAGGTCGCGGAAATACTGGCCAATGACGGCAGCCGGCCGAGCGTCAGCCGCGCAGTTGACGCGGCGGTCAAAAGATATTTTCGGCAACATGTCCCGGCCCGGCATCTGCGCGGAATGGTCGCCCAGATCAGGCGTTACATTATCAGGGGATCGTTTGGCCGCGCCCGCTTCGCTAACGTGCCGTATCTCCAAAATTTAATGGCCCGCAACTGGCTGAACCGGGCGCTCCGGCGCCTCCTTCACCTGCCGGGCATCACCGGCACGCCGGCTATCCCCAATATGGACGCGCTTAAACGCTCCCTGGCAAACAATCCGCTGGTCGATAGATACGCCCGGGAGCTCGGCATTTCCAAAAGAGCGGCCAGGGAAAGGCTGGCCAGGGACCTGTACGAAGATTATATGAGAGAACGAGCCGATATTGTTGCAGAAGAGCTTAATAACCACGCCGCTGATCCCGACGGCCCGCTCACCCCCGAAGAGCGCGCCAGAGTTGACCGCGAAGGAGCTGTCCGGCGCAGTGTCCGGCCGAGCAGCCCGTTCCGGAGACTCCTGGCCAGGGCGAGAGCAGCGATTACCAGCCGGCTGGCCAGCCACGACACTGATTTCCGCGCCGGTGTTGATGATCGGATCCGGGCCCGCACCGAGGCGGACATCGTTGCCAATCCTCACGCGCCGGTGACTGAATATCTGCCGGAAACAGGACGGCAGATCTTCCGCCAGCTTGGGGTCCCGGAAGCCGATCTCGCCGGTGTCACGACCCGCGAAGCTTTCCTCGAGAAATTTGGACAGCAGGTCGGCGAGCGGATGCCGGAATTCCTCCAGCGGCTCAAGCAAACCGACATCAGGCGCTTCAACGAATTCATGAGGTTCGTCACCAGGCCGACCGCCGGCCAGCGGGTGGCGCTTACCGCCGCCGGTCTGGTCTCAGCTTTCCTGAGCTTCTTCCCGGCAGAGGAATTATTCAACTATTTTGGGCTTGAAAATGAAAAGGCGAGATTCCTTCTTGGTCAGGTGCAGGGGATAGGAATTGATGCTGCCGTCAGGCATTTTGGCGAACCGCTGATCCGGGGCCGGCTGGTGGTGGAGATCGAAAGAGGATTGGCCAATACCAGCTGGGTGAAAAAGATCGGCGGCTCCGCCGTCAACCTGCTCAAGGGGATGGGTTACAGCATGCTTGTCGCCAGCTTGTACACCGGCCTACTCGATACTTTCGGCGTCGGCCAGGATTCCTGGATGAGGAGCGAGACCGCCCAGATGGCTGTCGGCTTCGGCGGTTCAACCCTGCTCATCGAGTTTGGCGGCACCGCGGTCATCCCGCTGGCGGTCGCCAAGCTGATCTCCGAGCTCCCGAACGTCTTCTATTATTCAAAGTACCAGCGTTCATTGAACACAGCCATGCATACCGAAGCCAGGCAATTCCTGGCTTCACGTGGGGCCTTCGGCAAAACGCTCCTCGCTATTGACTGTTTCTTCGAGCCGATCCTGGGCGGCCTCCAGGAAACTTTCAACCGCTGGATCAACCCGGAAATGTACGAGGAAGCAGCCAAGAACGATTCTGTCCGGCTCCGGGTCGGCGAAATGATGACCCGCGCATCGCTGCGGGAGATGTATTTGCACCACCTTATGAAATATAACGGCGAGGCCAATGATAATATTTTCTACTTTAACCGGCCGTCCATTAGAGACACCTACCTTACCGGCCTGCTGCGCGGCGAGATCACCTTCCGGAACGGCGAGCGGCCGTTCGGCATGATCGAGCCGGGCGAAACCTACTGCCGGGACGAAGAGACCGGCTCTGTCTGCCGCGTCGCTACCATGCCGGAGCAAAGAATCGTCTATGAAAGAGAAGCCGATGCCTACAATTTTGTTGAAGCTTATAATTATTATTGGCAGAGCATGAGCGATGCTACTATTTCAGGAGAAACCATCACATCTACTTTGCGGTCCCGCTATCATATTACTGACCTGCCGGCGTTCTACCGTGGCGCCACCGGCATTAAAAACGGTGACCGAGATCTGATGCAGTATTTGCGAGATGAATTCGATCTGACCATGCCCGAATGGTTCATGGAAAAGGTCGCCGCCAAGGACCTGCAGGAATATATCAAGAGCATTATCTCCTTGAACCCGGAAGATGAGCTGGGGAGCGCCGAGCTGGGCAACAACCTGCCGCAAATTCAAACTTTCCGGTACCTATTCGACGACAATGGCTATCTCCGCGATGACCGGGAAGAGGCCTTCTACGCCTGGATGCTGACCGATCTCGGCGATGAGGTTGTCCTTAATGGCTCGGCAACCGGCCAGTTCCAGCAAACCCTGCGCGTTTTCCGGATGATCACCCGCATCCAGGCGCTTTTGAACGGGGAAACTCCGAATGAGATCGACCGGCAGCTGGGGCTAGTCAACCAGGACGGCACGATCAATGAAAACAACGAATATTACATAATGATGGTCCAGGGGGCGATCGGGACCTTGCTCGGCACCGACTTTACGACGACGACCGAAGAGGAAATGGAGGCGCATGAACCGAGGGTCGAAGGTTGTGATCCGGACGAAGATGAGGCCGACGCCGATGCCGATTATGCCGATGCTGACGCCGACGCGGACTACGACGCTTAATATTTAGCGTAAATATATAAAATATTGGGGCAGCAGTTAATCCCTCGATAAACTCGGGACTAATCAATGATATGAACGGGCCGGCGTTTAACAGGCACGTCGGCCCCTTGATATCAAACTTGGGACATCGAGCAACGTCGAGATGCAGGCCTGTTGCCCCTTTTTTATGCAAGTTTTTGGCTTCCCAACTCGATAATACTAGTGGAACGCGAGAGTAACCTTCGGATTGCCTGTTGCCGGAAGTTGCTGAATCAAACCAAGTTCAACAGGCTTGGTTTTTTTATTTATTATGGGAGAAACTGAAAGATTATCCGGAACGCCTCAATGCCACTGGACACCCGATGCCCAGACGGGGGAAGATGTCCTGGTCTGCGACTATGAAACCGCCCCGGCCGAAGAGCTGCCCCAAGTCGACACCGCGCCGGTCATCTCCCCGGCTGAACCAACAGCAACCGAACAGGTCCTGACCCGCGACCAAGCTCTCGCTTTCCTGCACAGTATCCTTGGCGCAGAGGTCACGATCTCCGAAGATAAGATCGACTGCCTCATCCTCTTTATTAACCGGACGCTCTATCATCAGGACTCCACCACCCTCACCCAGGCAACTATCGACAAAATCAACAGCGAAGATAACGAAGCGCTCAGGGATTTCATCCGCTTCTATTCACTTGGCCGCCTCTCCGAGATCGAAGGTGTTGAGGCCACTCCGACAGCCGGCGCTTTAACCGACCAGAGCGCCTCGCTTGAAGACCTCACCACCCTGACCAGTGAAGTTCTTTCCGGCGGGATTCTCCCGCCGGCCGTCCTCCAAGCTATCCACGACGGCACGCTGCAGATCAAGGTCCGTTTCACCCAGAACAGGCAGGGTCAATTCGATAACTTTGCCGTTATCCTCCAGTCCCGGAACCACGAAGAGATCATCGCTGATTACCGCAACGGCGAATTTGTCAGCGGCAACCCGCCGGCAACGGCGCTGGCCCGGGGCGTCATTGCCTACCTCCAGCGGCTCCTGCGCGGCAACACCGCCAACCAGTACACGTTCGCCGAAGAAGGGGTGTTTGACAGGCAAACCCTGGAAGCGATGTACACTTATCTTTCCAGAGAAAATCTTCTGACAACTTCCTTCGATTCAGCTTCGCTCCAGCAGGTACTCGACCAGCGGATCCAGGAAGCGGATGAAGCGGCCGCCAGTTTCCAGACCGCCCCAACCGCTGATATGGCCGCCCTCAACCATGTCCTGACCCTCCATCAGGATTACCTGACGCTCAAAGGCGACCTGGAAATTCAATACCATACGACTATCATTGTTGCTGATGGGAGCAGTTTGGAAAATAACTCAGACAATGAAGCGACCAGTCTTAGCCCGCTCTCCGCGGAAGACCGGCAGAGATTCCACGCCGCCCGCCAGGCATATCTTGACGCCATGGAGCAGTTCGGCGGCCGCCAGGCGTTCAACCGGGCGCTCTCCGACGCCAATTTAAGATACCGGATGGCCCAGGATTCGCTCAACGATATGCTCGCCACCATCGAGTTTGCCAGCCGTTACCGGGACATCGACCTCAACTCTGATAACCTGTCAGAACAGGACCGCGCTTTTATCCAGGCCTGCCGCGACGCCGCCGACCGGTACCAGCCGATCGTCGAGCAGATCCTCGGAGAGATCCTTGATGAACAGAACGGCCTGATGCTGCTTGACATCCGCGCTTACCGCCACAGCCTCGTGGAATACCAGCACGCTTTGCAAAGGAACAACGAACGGAAACAGTCCGAAGCGCTCGACCGTTTCTCCAGCCAGGCTTACCGGATACTGTCCCTCCTGCGCCGGTGGGAAAATTCCGCCCAGCGGGACCCGGAGCTCAACCAGACCCTCAGCCAGTACACTACCAACCTCGGCAGCCGCCTGCGGAGCGAGATCAGCAACCGCCTGCCGCCGACCGAGAATCAGCACCTTCAAGATCAACTCTCCATGATCGACCAGGTCGTCCTGACCCAGATCGAAGGCGACCGGTCAGTTGACTCCCTCTCCCTGGAACAGATCCGCGCCCGCTATGCCCGCGCCGCCAGCCTCTCCGACACGCTCGGCAGCGGCCCGGCCAGGGACATGATCATCGCCTTCCTCCAGGATTCTTTGCGGGAAAGGGATTTCGCCGATATCCAGCAGCTGTTTAACTTCTTTGGCGGCGTTGCCGATGCCGCTTCGCTGGAAACCGATTGCCGCAACATCCTGCAAAACAATGTTATGGATTCGTTCGGCCTCTCCGGCGGGCCGAGCGGCAATACCACTGCCAGGGCTTACCTCGCCAATAACATGGTGGGCCGTTCAATGGACAGCTCCCTCAACCGGATGATGCAGCTCGCCTCTAACCTCTATTATTTGATGAGCCAATATAACCAGTATGCTGATTCGGCTGAAGGGCGGGAGCGCGGCGCCCAGCCGCTCACTTTCTCCGATATCATCGGCACCGCCCGGGAATTCCTCGGCGGCCTAAGAGGTGAAGACGGCAACTTCCTGCCGGTCGGCGAAGCTAATGCTATTTTAAGGATCCTCTCCCGGACGACCGATAACGCGGATATCGCCCGGATCGAAATCGCCCAACAGCGGGACGAAGCGCTTAATAATTTCTATCTCAGGGACCACCGGCAGCTGCGGGGCGGCAACGAGATCACCTTCACGCCGCGGGCGATCCGGGAGCTGGAAGGCGATTTCACCCAGAATGCAACCCCCAACGGACTGATCTCATATGAGGATATCCAAAGATGGGCTTCGCCGGAACTCCTGGCAACCCTGCCGCCCGATGCCCAGACAGGCGACTGGTTCTACATATCCACCGAGGGCATCCAGCGTGTTACTCCCACCCAGCTTGCAGAGCTGGAATCACTTCCCAGGATCCCGGTCAACAACCTCGAAGGGACCCGGTATGAGCGGCGACCGATGGAATTCCTGCACAACGAAGTCCTGGCCGTCCTTAAACTGGCGATCTCAAGCTCAAGGTATGGGCCGATCTCAGATAGACAGGTCCTGATGCTGGACGGCGCCGTCACTGCCAGAATGATCGATGTCGATCTGCTGAGCACTAACACCGTTTTTGGCGAGGCGGCCCGCTGGACGTTACACACGCAGGCCCAGACCTTGAGCCTGCAGGAGATCGGCGCGTTCAATGCTTTGGCTAATGCCATCGCCGGGAACGATTCTTCCAGCCGCATTCCCGAATTACTAAGGAGATTGACCAGCGGCAGTTCCGACGTCACTTTTTCCGATTTTACCAACGAAGAAAAACATTTGTTGGAAGACTGGCTGGACACTGCCTTTCCCGAAAATGTTGGGGATCTGGACCGGTCGCTGGCCGAAAGGTACCCCACCCTTGACCAGGATCAGAGAGCCACCCTCAGGACCGCTGTCAGCTGGGCCTTCGGCGAAGTGGCCCGCTGGATCTTCCGGCCGGGCTCGCTCACCCTCAACGGACTGGAATCCAATTCTCTGCTGGCCATCGCCGGCACGATGCAAAACAGCGACCCCCACAGCCTCCTGCCGGCGGTCTTAAGGAGGATCGCGACCGGCGGCGGCGCTGAGATCCGCCTGACCGACACCGAAAAACAACTGCTGGAAGAGTGGCTGAATGATACTTTCCCGGCCGGCGCAACTAACCTCGGCCAGCTGATCGCCCAGAGATTCCCGACCCTTGACCAGACCCAGAGGGAAGCGTTAAGGACGGCTGTCGGCCGGCTCCATTACGGAGTGAACAACTTGCAGCGCAAGCACGGCCTGAACCATGACCAGCAGGCCACACTCTCCTCCCTGGCCGGCTATCTCGCCTGGGCAAATGAACTGCCTGAGGATGATCCCCTGCGGCGCGCCATCGCCATCTATGACGCCCGGCTGGTTGACGAAGATCCGCCGGAAGAGCTCGTTAACGCCCTCAGGGAAGCGGCAGGCAGGCTGGGCCACACTTTCGATGAGCAGGCGTTCAGGGATACCTACGGAGAATCGATCAGGATCTTAAGATATCTGCACCGCACTCTGGAAATATTGGCCAGTAAATACGAACCGGAAGAGCCCGGCTGGGAAGGCCCGCTTGACCTGCTCGGGCGCCAGCGGATCCGCCAGATCGTGGATGCCGGAGCGGAGGCGCTCCACTCAGCTAACCCGATATCGTATCTCGCCAGCGGCGTCCCCGACGAGATGACCTTCATAACCAACCTCCTGATCTACTCCCGGCCCGGCGAAAACAACGACATTGTCGACGAACTGGCCAGACTTAATCCCGAGATCGAATCGCTCAGGGACCAGCTCAATATTGAATTGGAAGAGTTCGGCCGCCATCTCACAGATCAGAACCATGAAGATAACCCCCTGGTCGGGGCCGTCAGGGAATGCCAGGGGCTGGTCGGGCAGAACGCCGCCCTGCGGGCTTCCCTGACCCGCATCCTGCGGAACCAGGGCCGCCAGGCCGGGGAGCCGCTCCTGGGCGAGGACGACCGAAACCGCCAGTATCTTACTTCGTTCTTAGGCCTGCTGGATGATATCGAAACCGATTACGACCGGACGCCCAGCAATTACATCGCCGGCGCTGACTCGCTCATGGAAAGGGCCCTGCTCCAGCTGGAGGAGGTGGAGGCGGCGATCGAAGCGGAAAGCAACGATCAGGAAAAGCAGGTGCTGATCAGGATCAGGGACTCACTGCGGCAGATCATCGGCCCTGATGATTCCAGCTATGGCCTGCGCGGTTTGATCCGAACAAGAAGCGAACAATTGCCGCGCTTCGCCGCGCTCACGGAAGCGCTGACCCGCCGCCAGGAGATCATGGATATCCTGGGCAGCGACCATTTTGACCGGGAAAAATTTGAACTGATGAGGAGCAGCGGGAATTTTGACCAGCTTTTAAGCCAGCAGGGTCTCGGGGCCAGGGCACTTGACTGGGCCGGCAACACCTTTAGCGGCCAGACCAGTGAAGTTAACGGTCCCGAGGGGAATACCGAACAGACCATCTTCGAGATCTTAAGTGAATTCTTCGTCAACAATCCGAACGGCTCGATCGACCTGTCCAATCTCCTCCCCGAGCCCGGGGAAGACGCCGGCATCTTGACCGCCAAGATCGCCATCTCACAGCTGATCTCCAGCATCCCGCCCGAGCAGTACCTGAACCTTCCCTCGGTCCTGCCGGTCATGACCGCCGGCTGGTTCCATGCGACCCACGGGATTTTCAGCCCGGTCCGCGACATCCCGGCATTCCTGGGCGGCGTTACTGGTTTCGGCGACATCCAGATCGGGCCCGACAACTTCCGTGAAATGCTGGAAGACGCCAACAGCCCGATCCGGAGGAACTTTGACCGGTTCCTCTCCTTCATGGCCCTGGCCTCCAATTCCCATCCCCGGATGAACATGTCTTCGCAGGTTTACATGCTCATGGCGCGAAGCCAGCGCGAAGGTGTGCGCCAGCATCTCTATCAGCATCTGGGCAGCGCCGACTGGCGGACCGCGGAGACCCTGCCGATGAACCGGCTCGACCGCGCTACGATGGAGGCTTTTCTTGAATATGTCTCCCAGGAGCTGCTGCCCCAGCTTGACAACCCGGCGATCCAGCAATGGATCGAAGAACAGTATAGCCAGAACAAAATCCCCTTTACCCTGGAACAGCTGCGGGCATTAAGCAACGAGCAGACGAGAAGGGAATTTTTGGACGCGCTGCCTGATGACGGCAACTTTGCGGTCTTTGACTCTGACCATGCTGACGATGAGACAAGACCAGCGGCCCAATTGGTCGAAACTGTGCTCAGGGTCGTCGGCAAGATCAGCATGATGCGCGCCGTGGAAAATGTCAGCTTGTACTCCATGACCTCTTTTGACCCGATCCAGGAGCGCGAGAGCAACTGGTTGAGCTACCTGACCGGCAATCACAGCGAGCCGACCAGGACCGTCCCGGTGATCAGATATTCCGATAACCCGGATGTCGGCGAAGTCAGGAATGCAGGCTACGGCCTTCCCATTCTAAGTAATTTAGAAACGCTGGGCACCGACGCCTGCGACTTTGCTCAGCTTCACGATCCCGCCGCGGTCGCAGAAGGGATGTGGGATGAATTTTGGGGTGACGGCCCGCGCTCCTGGTCCTGGAATGAAGGGCCCCTTGATTTCACAACTGATACTGCCATCGGCTTCGGATCTTCTTATGTTAGCCTTAACCTGACCATGGCCAGGCAGATCGAAATGGGTTTCACCGGCACCGCCAGGGGGCTGGGCGAGTTTGCCAGCGCCGTCGCCTCCGGCAACCGCAGCCGGATGATCCACGCCCTGGAGGCGGTCGTCAAAGGCATCTCTGACACTACCGGCGGCTTTGTGGTTTACGAATTCCTGCCGGCAGTTTTCTACGCCGAGGTCCTTAATGAAATTGAAAACGAAAACTACGACACCGCCCTGGGTAAAGCGGTCGCCATCACCATGTTGACGGTCCGCTCGCTCAGGACGACCTTTGACGCCGTAAATTATCTTATCAGGCGAGGCCACGCCACCATTGAAAACGGCGTTCTCCGCATCAGGAACCGCGCGGAAGCCGCCAGGATCTACGAACAGCGGATGCGGGTGGTCAACGACCTTTACCAGAGAAGTTTTGAAGGGAGATTGGGCTTCCGGCTGCTCAATGGCCAGTTCAATCCTTTCGCTTGGGTCAATGGCATAAGACGGGCCGTAAGCTATCGGGCCGGCAACCTTGAGTTCCAGATCGCGCCGTCCGATGTCCAGATGAGGGTAACAGAAGCAGTGACCGATAATCCGAGCACCTGGGAAAGTGTCACCAGGACACGGCCGGAGATAACCCGCTGGCTGAGGTCCGCCAATAACGGCTTTAGCCTGGTACGCAGGCTCGCTGATAATTTTGCCAGTTCCACCGCCGGAGAATCGTTCTCCGGGACCAGCGCGCTCGAAAACCTCCTGTTAGCCAGCCGACGGCTCGGTACCAGCTTTACGCTGACGATCGGCCGGGGCGGCAGCGGACTCATCGACCTTGGCGTCAGCGACCAGGCCTATCGGGAGCTGTCTCAGGCGCGCAGCATCCGCGATTATGAAACATTCCGGCGGATAATGGTCGAGCACCACACAGCCTCTGGTCAGACCTATACCGAGCAATCGATCAAGGTGCTGTATAATAACTTTGAGGTCAGAGGACAAATAGTTTTTGGCGAAGAAAATTACCTCCGGCTGGCCCGGGCCCGCGCCGATGGCGATTACAGCCGATTCAGGCAGATCGTTGAACAGCATGGGCTAGACACCGGCCACGGTTACAGCCAGGGAAGCATCGAGCAAATGTATAATGCTTTCGAGCCAGTTGGTGAATCATATATAAGCATCAGGGAAATGCTTGATCCTGTTGTCGACCCGATGCTACAGCCCGGTTACCAGCCTCCCGCCGATGTTTTTGACCCAAGAGGCTTCCTTGAGGAGGCAATTGAAGGGCGGGGCCTCAAAAGCCGCATAACCATCGAAGTCAATGGCCAAATCCACAAGGTGACAGGCCAACAGGTACTGGAGATCCTGCACAACCAGCTCGTCAGAGCGCCGCAAAGCCTGCGCCGTGTCCCCAGTGTGATCAGTGAGCAGGTCGACGCCCAGGTCGCGCATCTCTTCAGGCCGACTGTCCACGCGCACGACATGTACAACATGATCAAATCGATCGGCCGGCGCTACCTCGGCCGGGGTGTTATTGGCCTGGCGATCCAAGCCGGGAGGGGTCTCGGTGGTAGCCGCGGAGAACTGACCACGACGCCGCAAACAAGTGAAACGCCCGATCTGCCTCCGCCGGAAGAAGTGGTCGACCTGCTGCCAGAGGATGTAGAGCTGGTTGAAGAGCGGCCGGCAGAAACAACGACAGAATTTGTCGATGGCACTTACGCGGGCAAGTTCTTCTGGGAGCATAATATTGATTTTGGAGAGCTCAACGGTTCTTTCCGCGACGTGACAGGCAACGATATTGCAGCTTTTACGGGCCGGCTTTCCGAACTTGGCGTTACCTCGTTCTATGTTGAACCAGGAACGGAGATCGACGCTTTGAGAATGAACGCGATCGTTAGCAAGCTGGAAAGCACCGGAATGAGCAGTGCTGGATCTTCAAGCAAGATGATTATTGTTCGCAGCGATCCGGTTGCCGGGGTGGCGCTTGAACAATTACCCAGCGATGGTGTTTACGTTGAGCAAGTAATTACCGATGGCCGGGCGAACTATGTCTTCAGGGACGCCGTGACCGGCGCGGTGCTTGAACAGGCTTCAGTCGTTGACGCCACCAGAGAGATCGCAGAAGTCTCGACCGAAGCTAAAGAAACGGTCGTGCCGGAAAAGCTGGTCGAAAGCGGCAAGATGACCGAAATGGAAGGCAGCGTCCGGGTCGGAGCGGCCAGCCCGGGTGTTATTGGCAACACAGCCAAAATGGGCGCCACGGGCTTTATCGTCGAGATCCCTGTCAGTATCATCAGACAAAAAATACACGGCAAATTTTCAGTCGAGCAAACCATGAACGACGCCCTGAACGCCGGCAAGGGCTGGGTGGGTTTTGGGGCCCTCCAGGGGTCGGCAATGAAATACCTGGGGTACTACCAAACCGGCGGTATGGTCTTTGCC
>JAQTLJ010000004.1 GCA_028714935.1 Candidatus Margulisiibacteriota bacterium
ATCTCTTTATTGAGATAAACGCTCTTATTGGCCGAGATCATCTTCCCTTTAGTGGCAAAGACCAAACTGGTCGCATTATTCGTAAAGTAGTCCATGACTTTGAATGCCGCCTCTTTATTTAATGATTTTACAGACATTATTATTCCTTCAACCGTCAAAAATGGGATCGCGGGCTTGCCTGTTTCAGAAATAACAGGAAGAAGAGCAACGCCGTATTCTATTGCTGGATCGATCTCTCCCCTGAACCAGGGGCCGTTGATCACCATCGCCGCTTTCCCTTCGTTAAAAAGGGTCGTCACCAGGGTGTTCGTGACTTCTTCAGGCACGATTTTTTCTTTCTGCTGAAGGTCGATGGCGAACTGGAGCGCTTTGATCGCCTCAGGTGAATTCAGCACTGGATCCCCATTGGCATCAAATACTCTCGCCCCAAATCCCTGCATCCAGATCGAATGATAATAATAGTTCTGTATTTCATAAGCCAGGCCGTATTGCTTCTTCGCCGGATCGGTCAAGGATTTTGCCAGGGAGATCAATTCGTCGGTCGTCTTTGGCGGCTCTGACACCATCGCTTTGTTATAGATCAAAGTAACGCCCTTGGTCGAAAGCGGAAGCCCGTATATCGATCCCTTATACGTGAACGCATTGAGGCTTCCCGGGACAAATCTTGCTTTAACGCTATCCGTCAAATAATATTCGATCGGCTCCGCGATCCCGGCAACGATCCATCCCCCCAACCTGTCCTGGGCGTAGATAAAAAGGTCCGGTCCTTTATCTCTGGGAACGGAGGCTGAAACTTTATCCGCCAAGGCGTCAAAAGGAACAGCCAGCAACGAAACCTGAATGTCTTTGTGGGTCTTGTTAAAGTTCTGTGCCACGGCTTCGATCGCGTCTTTTTCTTCACCGCGATAGGCGTGCCAGATGACAATGGTCGTGGGAGCGGCAAAAACTCTTAAGGCAACGGGGATTAGGATCAACACAAACAAGAACAGGAACAAAAGTAGGCGTTTCATAAATTCACCCTCCTGGTGAGCTGATTATAGTACAATCGCTTGGATTTTCAACACTTATTTCGGCCAAATAAAATATATACCTACAATGGCCAGCAATCCCCCGCAGATGATATTAAAAACTTGTGACGCTTGTTTTGACCTGACCAGCTTTTCCGAAATAACGGGAACCAGTGCCCCCAACAAAAGCAGAGGAGAGATCACCGTTCCAACCCCAAAGACAAATCCGTAAATAAATCCCTGATAAAACTTTTCGGCAATAAACATTATTTCTGTCAGCACCGCGATCAATGGTAAGCAAGGGGAAAGGCCGATGACGATCCCGAGGACCACCATGCTTTTTGTGCTGCTTTCCACGGTATTTTCTCGCAGATAGCGGCAAATCGGATTCTCAAGCCCTTTGCCGAAAGCTATCAACAATCCCAAAAGAATGATAAAGATCCCGGCAAAACCCCAAAGCAGCTTTCCCCAGAGCTGATTATGAAATAACTGAAAAAGATAACAGCCAACATAACCCACCACCCCGCCCAGGAAAGTATAAACCGCCAATCGTATTAAGCCGAAAATCAAGGCGGCCTTCAATCCTTCTTGCCAGGTTTTCTTTGTCCCGGCAATATAAGGCAGAAGGATCGGCGCGCAGATCAGCAGGCAGGGCCCCGCCCCCAGGACAAATCCCTGCAGTAACAGATAGGTTAATTTGCCAATATCCATTGAATACCGATATAATATCCGATAGCGTGATCAACAGCAATATCCTGATGATACTGGCCGGGCTGATCGGTTTCCTGGCTGTAACTGCCCAGACTTTACTGGCCAGGGAACTGCTCAATGTTTTTTCCGGCAACGAACTGACTTACGGATTGACTATTTTTTTCTGGCTTTTATTTTACGCTCTCGGCAGCGCCGGCCTCGGCTGGGTAACCGATAAGCTTAAACATAAAACTTTTCTCTTCTTTGTGTTATTGGCCGCCGCCCTGCTATTGATTCCGCTGGATATCATATTGATACGAAATTTACGCGCCCTGTTCAACATCCCGTCCGGCCTGATCATCCAGCCGGCGCTCATCGTGCTGTTCATGATCATCAGCCTCGCCCCGTTCACGATCCTCTCCGGTTTCCTTTTTGCACTGGCCAGTAAATTAATTAATAATATCCGCCGGGTATATATTGCCGAAGCTATCGGCGCCCTGCTGGGCGGCCTGTTGTGCACTTTTATAATTTTCAACCTTGGTCTTTTCCCGAACGATTCGCCCTACGGCCGGATCACGGCCAGCCAAACCGATGGCTATTTGAATTTTTATGAGAACGGCGGTTTCCTTTTTTCAACCGCTGACCGGCTCGGCGCCGAAGAGGTCACTCACCTGGCCCTGTTGCAGCATGCTGACCCGAAAACTGTCCTGCTCCTCGGCGGCGGCCTGGGCGGAGTACTTGGCGAACTGGTCAAATACCCGCTGACCAGAATCGATTATGTCGAGCTTGATTCTAAATTAATTGAAAAAGCCGGTAACTTGATCCCGAAAGACCCGCGGCTCAATGTTTTCCGGCAGGACGGCGCCGCCTTTACGGCCAAAACGCCCCGTCAATATGACCTGATCATTATTAACCTCCCGCCGCCGGCCACCGCGAACCTGAACAGGTTTTACACGCTTGAGTTTTTTGAGCTTTGCCGGACAAAGCTGTCGGCCGGCGGCGTGCTCGCCCTTCACCAGGAAACCTCGGAATCATACCTCGGCAAAGAGCTGATCCTGCTCAACCGGAGCGTGAATAAGACCCTGGCCGAGACTTTTAAACACACGCTGGTGATCCCGGGCATATACAACTATTTTTATGGTTCCGACAGCACGCTGACCAACAGCTGGAAGATACTGGCGGCTCGCTGGCGCGCAAGAAAGATCAGGACCCAATATTTCAACGCTGAAGCACTGTATTATATCCTCTGGTCAAATAAATTAGATTTCATGAGAGAAGCAATAAAATCTGATGAGCGAACCCCGGTCAACACAACCTTCAAGCCAGTTGCTTATTATTATCAATTATTGCTTTGGTCAAGCTATTTCCAATTCCCGCTTGCTGGGCTGACCGCAATCGACCCCTGGTTAATTATTGCCGCAATCTTGCTATTAAGCCTGTTTTCCCGGCTTTTACTGAAGCAGACTGTCCGGCTGCCGATCATTATCGCCTGTCTGGGTTTTATCGGCATGTCGGTCCAGATGATCATTATCTATACGTTCCAATCACTTTATGGTTATCTTTACCAGCAGATCGGCCTGCTGACTGCGGTCTTCATGGCTGGCCTGGCTGCCGGCGCGGTCATGGCCGGAAAAATCGGTTCGCCGGACAAAGGCTTAAGGCTTAATGTTCTGGCGATGACGCTCTACCTGGCATCCCTGACAATTGGTTTAAAATATATCCCGTTATACCTGGCTTCATTCCTCGCCGCCCTGCCGGTCGGTCTGGCCTTCACGCTGGTGCTCAAATTAATGAAAGAGGCTGCCCCGAAGCGCGGCAAATTAGCCGGCCTCTTATACGGCGCCGACCTGTTTGGCAGCTCACTTGCCGCCATTGTTACTACAATAATCCTGATCCCGACCGTTGGTCTTTCCGGCGTCCTGTTGTTTATTACAATTTTCGCGCTAGCCGCATTATTACTGATATGATAAAAATCTTGAAGCGCACGATCATGCTGTTCGTTTTAGCGGACAATTTTTTGACCAACCTAGCCAGGAAGATATTTAAGACCAGGTGGGTTTTAACCGGGAAGTGCCGGCAATGCGGCAGTTGCTGCCGCGAGATCTATTTAAAGATGACCCCGGGTCAATTGAGAAGCGAACTGTTCACTAAACTGTCCGTTCGCTGGCTCTCCTGGCTCTTTGGCTTTAAGCTTATCAGGATCGACCGCGAAAACCATTACCTTATTTTCAGCTGTGAACATCTGACCGCTGATAACAAATGCGGCAACTACTTTTGGCGGCCGAACGTCTGCCGCAATTACCCGTTAGTTGATTATTTTAAGGAGCCGGGATTCCTCCCGGGTTGTGGCTTTAAAGCGGTTATTCGTGGAACACATCAGCGGTAAAATGATAGAGAACTGCATCCTTAGCTTGCCAGGCATCTTCGGGCAGGCCGGCTTTAACGCACACCTGCTTCAAGAATTCTTCCCTGCCCCACCCCCATTCCACCGCTACCTGAGGTAAAAGTAACCCGGAATTATTTCCTTTTACAATAAATAAACCGTCCCTGCCAATTTCGATTTCCGCAACATCCTTGAGCTTCTTGAGACGTGAAAGAGCGGAGATCTCTATTTTAATGTTTTTAAACTCGCTTCTTTTAACCGGATCAAAGCGCGGATCGCCGGTCGCGGCTTCCACCGCCATCTCCTGAACCGCCAGGTATAAGGGTTTGACCGGCTGGATATAACCGATGCAACCGCGCAGTTTTCCTTCTTCCGACAGCGTCACAAAGGCGCCGCGGTTTTCAGTCAATGCTCCTTCGGCCGGCTTGAACTGCGGAATTTTTTTACCGGCTAAACGGCTCTCGATCGTCCGGCGCGCGATACGCAGCAATTCCTTTTTGTCCGCTGCGGAAAGAAACAGCTCCTGGTGATAAAAAACGATCGCAGCATAACCGACAACTCGCGACCTATCGTCTGTCACGTCCCCCGAATTCGCGTATTTGAGCAATTCAACCTTATTCGCCCCCAGCGCCGGCGCCAGCATCATGGTCGTGATAATGGCCGGCGCGCCGCAAGCTTCGGTCTCACCCTCCGCCAAACATTTCACATAACCTTCCAGATCGTTATTAACAACCGCTTCGATCCCTTTATTATCTAATTTCCTGGCCAGATCATAAGGATAATAATGCGACCAATCGGAGCTGGCAATGATCAGGGTGTTTTCCCCGATCAGCAGATTCAGGGCGTAGGCCAGCGCCTGGCAGTTGGCCAGTGAAACGTTGCCGAAAAATATGGGAACGATCTTGAAATCTTTCTGAACGGTCTGTAAAAAAGGCAATTGCACCTCGAGGGAATTGTCTTCCTGTTTAAAAGGCTCATTGTTGACCTTTATCCTGTCGCTGAGCTTGGTCAGCTTCCTTATAAAATCCCGGTCAACAGGAACTCTGCCCAAAGGGGTCTCGAAAGTATCGTAAGCCGGGACCGCGATCTCGTCAAACGCCAGGCGGTGGCTGGCGCCGATCAAAATTATGGTCTCATAACTTTTTCCTTCTAACTGCTTGTAAGCATAAGCTGCCACTTGGCCGGAAAAAGGGTAACCCGCATGGGGAACGACCAGCGCAACGATCTCCCCTTTTATTTCTTGGGACGGAACATTAAGCAAGAATTTATTGACCTGGTAGGCAAGTTCATCCTTATTCGCCGGGTAGAAAGAACCTGCGACAACAGGTTTGCGGACCTCGGCAAAGGCACAATTCAAAGACAATATGAGCAGCGCGAAAAACAAAAACCGCTTCATTTCCATACTCCGGGCATCTTATAGCCGCAAAACTTGCACTTTCCATTAATAAGATTATTCGCTTCGATACTGAACCCCAAGCGTTTGACCACCGCCTCGCCACATTTTGGGCAGTAAGTGTTCTCCTTCAGATGCCCGTAAACATTACCGACATAAACAAAATTCAAGCCCTCTTCCCTGGCGATCTTATAAGCTTTCTCCAAACTTTCTACCGGCGTCGGCGGGACATTGGCCAGTTTATATTGCGGATAGAAGGCAGAAAAGTACAGCGGCACGTCCGGTCCGACATTGGCTTTGATCCAGCGGCACATTGCCCGGATCATCTTTGGATCGTCATTCTTGCCGGGGATAACAAGATTGGTGATCTCCAGCCAGACCCCTTGTTTTTTAATCGTTTTGATGGTCTCTAACACCGGCTCCAGCCGCCCGTAACACATTTGCTGGTAAAAATCTTCTGAAAATCCTTTCAGATCGATATTGCAGGCATCCATGTATTTCAGCAGTTCTTTCAGCGGCTCAGGGTTGATATAACCACAGGAGTGCATAATATTGCGCAAACCTTTCTTTTTAGCCAGCTTGGCGGTCGCTAACATATATTCATAAAAGATCGTCGGTTCGGTATAAGTATATGCGATCGTCGGTGATCTAGCATCGAGCGCCATGTTGACGATCTTTTCCGGCTCGAAATTGTAATGCTCCGCTTCTTCCGGTTTAACTTGAGAGATCTGCCAGTTCTGGCAAAAGACACAGCCTAAATTACAACCCGCTGTCGAAATGGAAAAAGCGGTCGTCCCTGGCAGGAAATGAGACAACGGCTTTTTCTCGATCGGGTCAACATGGATCGCTATCGGCTTGCCATAAACCAAAGAATATAATTTTCCCTCCAGATTTATCCTGACGCCGCACAGCCCCCTGGCCAGGTTAGCCAGGGTACAGCGATTGGGGCAAAGCTGGCACTGGACAACATCTCTGCCCAGCTTTTGGTAATACAGCGCTTCATATCTGGACAGGTTCGCTTCCCTGATCATCCTGAGGGCATCCGCCAACCTGGCAAATGGTGAGGTAAATTGAATGGCGCTCGCCAGCGTAGCTGCCAGGAATAGAGCTAAAATCACTGCCAAAATACGCCGCATGATGTCCTGATTATAACATAAAGTGTCTTAATCACGTCATTTTCCGGCCATCTCCCCTTGCCCAAGGCTGGCAATAAAGTTGCTGTTAGCCCAGTAGAAAGATAAAGCACAGAAAGGAGGTGAAAGAAGATGACAGGAGGATTAAATCGATCGATCCTTGCCGGCCGGCTGGTGGCTGATCCCGAAGTGCGCTACACGCAGAACGAGACAGCGGTTACCCATTTCCGTTTAGCCATTAACAGGAACGGCAGCGAAAACGCTGATTTTATCAGCTGCGTCGCGTGGGGTGGTCTGGCCAAGGTCTGCGGTGAATACCTGAAAAAAGGAAGATTGGTAGCCGTTGAAGGCAGGCTGCAGATCAGAAGCTACAAAGCCAAGAACGGGCAAAACAAGTCGGCTACTGAAGTGATCGTTGATAACATGCAGATGCTGGATTCCAAATTTTACAATGCCGCTGCCAAAACAACTGCCGAGCAAACCCCGGAACTGGTTAAAATTTAAGTAAATACGCCCCGGGCGGTATCCTCACCGTTCGGGGCTTTTTTTGGATATCGGGAGATTGGGGAATTAGGATTGGGAAATTGGGATATTGGGGAAGTGGGGTTGGGATATCAGGAGATTGGGGGACCAGGAAAATGCCGACATTTAGGGATTTACGGATATGGCAAGAAGCAATAAGTTTGATGATGAAAGTTCATGAACTTTGCAAAACATTGCCTAAGGAAGAAAGATTTCAATTAATCGATCAGGCCAGCCGATCGGCGTCTTCCGTCCCGGACAATATTGCCGAAGGATATACCTCGTACCATTATAAAGACAAGATAAACCGATTTTACGATAGCAGAAAAGAAGCCGGCGAAACCCAGAATCATATTATTAAAATGGAAAAGAAATATTACATTAAACGCGAAGTAGCCGAAAATTTGTTCAACGAATACCTGATCTTAATAAAAGGAATTAATGGCTATGTTAATTATTTAAAAAGAAAAAGAGGAGATATTAGATAGATAATTAGGAGATCTGGGGATTGGGATTTGGAGATCGGGAAATTAGGGAATTAGGATTAGGGAATTATGGACTTAGCAAATTTATTCCGGAATCAGTTCCCAGCTCTGCCTAAGCTTATCATAAACAAATATTTTAAACATCCCGGAGGGAAGAACCCCATTAATAGACATCCATTCTCGCGCATTACATCCTAATATTCCCTTAGGAATTATTCTTCGTTCTATCTGAATTATGACCAACAGAAAATCTTTACTGGGCTCTGGCAATGAATGGCGTGGCCGCCATGCATATCCTCTGGCTATATTGGGGAATCGGGTAAACCACATTTCCCCCCACTGGCTTTTAGATGAATCCATGTCGCCCCCGATAATATTTATTAACGAACCTAAAGTCAAACGCATGCCTCGATAGGCATACTCAGCCCCTTCTTCCGGTAGATCCGCTTTCCAGAAAAACGACGACGATAACTCTTCCTCATCTCGGAATAAACATGCGTTCTTTAAATATTCTGCCATGATAGTTTGTCTGATTTTGCCTTTTTCTGTTTTTTGAATAGTTATAGATTGAGGCCGTTCGTTTTCGAGCAATCCATACATAATCTGCCGAATCCTTAATCTTTCAAGATATGTCCCTCCCGGCTTAATAGAAGTTGTGACCAGATCCAAACCCTTCAAAACCCCAACCATGACTCTTCTTTGAAAGCCCACCCGGCTCTTCCAATTCGAAAACGGCCCAGCCGAATGCAAGGTTCGCTGACATCCTGCTTTTACTTTATCGAAATAAGTCGAAAACGGCATCATTTAGTTCTCCTGTGAAGTTTATCGCTATAATTGATATGAGATTTCAAATATTAATGTACTCCTTTCTCCTGACGGAATATACAAATAGACAAAAATCCCAGTCCCCCAATCTCCTGATATCCCAACCCCACTTCCCCAATATCCCAATTTCCCAATCCTAATCCCCCAATTCCCCAATCCCCAAATCCAAATTCCCCAATTTCCTCCTCCCTAAAGATGTGATATAATCTTGCCATGTGGCGAAGACTGCTGGTGATTTCTATCCTCTTATTTATTTTTGGAGGCGATGCCATGTCAGCCAGGATGATCACTCTGCCGCAGCCGAGGACCCAAAGCAAAGTCTCGCTCGAGCAATGCCTTTATTACCGCCGGTCGGAACGGAGTTTTGAAGACAAAGAATTAAGCCTGGAACAAATCTCCCAGTTGCTCTGGGCCGCCCAAGGGATCACCGATAGTTCTTTCGGCGGTCGGACCGCCCCCTCCGCCGGCTCTCTTTACCCCGTGTCCCTTTATGTGGTCAAGAAAGACGGAGTATTTCGTTATCTGCCTGACAGCCACAGGCTGGTGGAGATCTCAAATGAGGATAAACGGCCCGCCCTGCTCCGCGCTTCGCTCGGGCAGTCTTATATCCGCGAAGCACCGGTCGATATAATTGTCGCCGCGAACTTCGCCATCACCCAAGCCAAATACGGCAACCGGGCCTTCCGTTATGTTTGCATGGAAGTCGGCCATGTAGCGGAAAATATCCAGTTGCAAGCCGTCGCCCTCGGTCTCGTGTCCGTCCCGGTCGGCGCTTTTTGGGATGATGTCATCAGAACCACACTGAACATCCCCGATACCCAGGATCCTCTCTATATCATCCCGGTCGGTTATCTCAAGAAATGAAGAAAAAAGCCGATCTTTTTAGGGTCTACGCGCTCCTCACCATTGTGCTGACCATTTTATATTTCTATTTGAATCTGTTCTTTCCCCGTTTGATCCCTCCCAGCCTGAGGCTCGGCATGATCAGAAAGCCGTTCAATCTCCTGATCGTGGGGACCGATATCACTTTTGATTCGGTCTCAGGTAAACCCATCCCTAATCTTGAGGGACGAGCGGACACGATCATCCTGGCGCACATTGACCCGGTTAAGCAAGAGGTCAATCTTGTTTCCATCCCCCGCGATACGCTGGTCGCGATCCCCGGTTACGGGCAGCAAAAGATCAACGCCTCCAGCGTTTACGGAGGCATTCCGCTGCTGGAAGAATCAGTTTCCGGCCTGACCGGCAAAAAGATCGATCATTACCTGGAGGTCAAACCGGCCGCCGTCACCAAACTGGTCGATTTATTGGGCGGCGTTACTCTGCTGGTGGAAAAAGACATGCGCTATGTCGACCGGGCTCAAAAACTGGACATCAATTTAAAAGAAGGCTGGCAAAAGCTCTCCGGCAAGAAAGCCCACGAATATATCAGGTTCCGTCACGATCTTTACGGCGATATCGGCCGGATCGAACGCCAGCAGAATTTCCTTAAGGCCCTGATCAAAACTTCCGCCAAGCCATCGAACATTATCAAGGCGCCCTTTGCCATCAGCCTGGCCCTTCAAGAAATAAAGACCGATCTGCCGCTGACCCAAACCATCAGATTATTGAATTTCTCCCGGACAATTTCATTCGGCGACATAAAAACCCATACGATCTCCGGCGAGAGCAGCTTGGTCGAGGGCGCCGGCTCGGTTTGGCTGATAAATAAGAACGATCTGAACAGGATAATTAAGGAGTTTTTCTAAACCTCATTCGATGCAGGCAACGTCAGGCAGGCTCCTGTACCCTTCAGCGTAATCCAGGCCGTAACCAACCACAAATTTGTCGGGGATACTAAAACCGCGATAAGCGATCGGCACCCTAACCTTGCGCCGGCTTGGCTTATCCAGCAGGACACAGACCCTGACGCTTTTCGCTTTTATCGTTTTTAAGAGATAAGCCAGCGTGTAGCCGTAATCGATGATATCTTCCACGATCAGGACATGCTTGCCGGCCACCGGCAGGTCAAGACCTTTTTTAATTTTGATCTTCCCCGAAGAGGTCCGTCGTTTACCATAGCTTGAAACCTGGATAAAATCGACTTCCGCCGGTATCTTTATTTCGCGCAAGAGGTCTGATAAAAAAACAAAGGCTCCCTTTAAAACCCCAACCAGCACCAGCTTCTTGCCCCGGTAATCGCGGGAGATCTGCCCGGCAAGTTTCTTGACTTTTTTCTGGAGCCGGCGGCGGCTGATCAAGACCCTCATTCTTTTACTCACAAATCCATCTTAACAAAATGATTCCTCAGGGTCAATATGCTATAATTACCCGCAATGAAACCGCATTATTTGGAAGCTTTTTGTTCCTGCCTGATCATCGGCCTGGGACAGATCATCAAAGGCGAAGGCGAAAAAGGCCTCGTCTTGCTTTTACTCTTTTATTTTGCCCTGCCGGCAGCCGCTTATCTTGCGCTTATTCTCAACGGTTATTTATTCCTTTACACCATGGCCTTTGCGGTCATCTTTGGGATAATCTTGTGGCTTTATAATATCTGGGACGCGCTGGTAAGGGCATGAAAAAGAATTTCCACCTGGCAACGCTCTTTAATATCCCGATCGAGATCAACTACAGCTGGTTCATCATCCTCGGGCTGATCGTTTTTTCCCTGGCCCAGGGTTATTTCCCGTATACCGACCCCGAACTGGACATCTCCGCCCACTGGCTGATGGCTTTTATCTCCGCCCTGCTCCTGTTCGCTTCCTTGCTGGCGCACGAGCTGTCTCATTCTGTGGTCGCGGCCAGGAACAAGCTCCCGATCCACGGGATAACTCTCTTTGTTTTCGGCGGTGTCGCCCATCTGGAAAAGGAGCCGGCTTCACCGGACGTGGAATTTAAGATGGCGCTCGCCGGCCCATTAATGAGTTTTACGCTCGCGCTGGCTTTCTTTGGTTTAGCCAAAGTTTTTGGCTGGCTCGGCATACCGAAGCCTTTTATCTCCATCACGAATTACCTACTGCTTTTAAATCTGGTCGTCGGCATCTTTAACCTGATCCCCGGTTTTCCGCTTGATGGGGGGCGGATCCTGCGCGCTGCACTCTGGAATTTCTACCAGGACGTGAGAAAAGCGACCGCTATCGCCAGCGCCCTCGGTAAAGCCTTTGCCTTCTTGTTGATCGCGGTCGGTTTCCTTGAGCTGATCACCGGCTCGCTGATCTCAGGCATCTGGCTGATCTTTATCGGCCTGTTCCTCCAGGAAGCCGCCGATACCAGCTACCGCCAAGTAGCAATGAAAAAGCTTTTAAGCGGCATCCGGGTCGGCAGCTTCATGACCAAAAATGTGATCACTGTCCCGGCGGACATTCCTCTCGACCGGTTGATCGACGAATTTTTCTTTAAATACCGGCATGCTTCTTTCCCGGTGATCGAAGAAGACAAATTGCTGGGCTTGATAACCCTGCATGATGTTAAGGATATCCCGCGGGAAAAATGGGGGGAAACCGCCGCTAAAACAATCATGGCCCCGATCAATAAAAAGCTGATCACCAGCAAAGAGACCGACGCCCTGGATGCGCTGGCCAAGCTGGCCGGCAACGGGATTGGCCGGCTGCTGGTGATCGAAGATCAAAAACTTATCGGTATCGTTTCCCAAAGGGACATCATGCGGCTTTTCCAGTTCAAAGCGGAAATCGAGGGGTGAACAGGAACTATGCCGGCAAATAAAATCTTGATGATCATTGCCTACAAGCTGTTCCGGGATGAAGAGTATTCCCGGCCAAAGGAGATATTTGAGAAAGCCGGTATCGAGGTCGAGACAGCTTCTTCAACCGCCGGGACCGCTACCGGGAAATTGGGGCTCAAAGCCAGGGTCGATCTTACCCTGAAAGACGTGAAGGTGGGAGATTACCAGGCAGTTGTTTTTGTCGGCGGACCGGGCAGCTTCGATTATTATGACAACCCGACCTGCCACGCCATCGCCCGCGAAACACTGCAGGCGGGCAAGGTCCTGGCCGCGATCTGCGCCGCACCCGGTATCCTGGCCAAAGCCGGGCTCTTAAAAGGCAAAAAGGCGACCATGTTCGAGGATACAGGCGTTCTGGGAGAAAATGGAGCAGTTTATACCGGCCAGGGTGTGGAGATCGACGGCAAGATCATTACCGCTACCGGCCCGGAAACAGCCAAGGCCTTTGCTGAAACGATCATCCAAAACTTATCTTGACTTCGGCCTTAAAAGGGCAAAATTCGCTTTGGGCTGGCTGCGCTTAAAGACGATCCTTCTTTCCGGCAGCGGTATGACCGTAAAAATTGCTTCACTCTTGATCAAATGGCCGTTCACGTCTGCAACGTAAACAGCCGCCTTATTCTCTCCCGCTTCGTTATAAGTGCTTATTCTCATGCTGCCTTTCCACGTTACAAGATCATTGGAAAACAGGGGGACCTTGCTTTCTTTATAAACCACCGAAACCCTTTCGGCCTTAATGTTCGACACCAAAACTTTCATATAAAGCATTTCCCCCGGCATTACCGGCTGAGAAATAAAAGTGACCGCTTCTTTTGAGGCCTGTTTGGTTCCCGCGACCGATGTTTCCAGCGTTGCCGGCTTGTTTTTCTCCGCCAGGATCCTCGAAAAATCAGCGAACAACAAGTTCAGGCTTATTCGGTGGGAATCATCCAGATAATCATTTCCTCTGGCATAACTGTAATCGACTTTCAAATTATGATACTGGATCCCGATCCCCAGGCTCAGCCTTTCAGAAAATACCCCGCCCCTGATAAAAACATTTTTGACCGGCTCATATTCAGCGCCAAGATAAACAGCCGGGCTGCCGCCCTGAATAAAGCCAATGTCTCCGGTCAAAAGCAGCGGCTGGATCTCCGGTTTGACGGCCGCGCCAATTTTGTAATTGGTCTGCATGACATCTGTATTGCCCGAGTCAGTGTTCCACTTCATTTGCGGCGCAACGGCATTCTCGATCTTTGCCCCAAAAGACAATATCCTTGATGGCTTAACCAGCACCCCCAGGTCTGCGCCCAGGCCGTTAACGCTCTTGCCGTACAGCCCTTCATTCAAATATTTTAAATTGGCGCCGATAGAAGACCGGCCAAATTCCCGCGCATAGGAAAGATAGACCGCTTTGGCGTCATAACCAAAGCTGCCGATCACGATCGGCCGGCCGCTCGGATCAAGAGTGGTTTCGGGGATGCCGCCCTGGTCTGCGGCCATGACGAGCATTCCCCATCCTCCACCCCAACCCAATCCCGCCAGGCCAAAAGCCTTATAACTTGTGCCGTATATTTCATTGGCACTGGTGGAGATCTGGTAACCGGTTATTTTTGCTAAAGCTGCCGGGTTCCAATAGATGCTTTCCGCCCCTTCTGCCACCGCCACCTGGGCTAAGCCCATGGCGGCGCTGCGCGCCCCTATACCGTTCCTTAAAGTCGCGTCAATATCAGCAAAAACAGGGCTGGAGATCAGCAATATTAATAATATGGCGATCGATCTGTTCATTTTAGCACCGCGATCTGCAATCTCGCCTTTTTAACCTCTCCGCCAGCCTCGGCCAGGACATAACAGAGATATAATCCGTTAGCAACAGTTGCTCCGTTTTCATCACTGCCGTCCCACTCGACCGCGTTATAGCCGATGGTTGATTTATTAACGACCCCCGGCTCATAATCCCAATGCCTGATCAGCCGGCCGCTCAGGTCAACCAGGCGTATCTTTATTTTCGCGTCCGCGGATAATTGATAGGTGATCTTTGTGGTATCAGCCGTTCCATCCCCATTCGGCGAGAACGGGTTGGGGCCGCTGAGCGCGCTCATCCCGAAGAAGGAAGAAGCCCGGAAAACCGGCGTATCATAGGTTGAGACATTCCCCGCGGCGTCGGTCACGGTCACCCTGGCAAAGTAGCTCCCCTCACCCAGCGGCTCCGAGACTGCCAGGGAAGCCTTGGCGCCGCCGGCCGACATTGCGCTCATCGCGCTGGCCGCGCTGAAAACCACCGTATTGTCGCTGGCTTTCCTGATCTCGATCCCGCACGAAACTATCCCCGAGGTCTTATCTTCCAGCTCGACTTCGATCAGCGGCTGCCGCGGGACATAATCTTCAGTCACGATCTTCTTGCCATTGAACAAGACCGACTTTATATGCGGCCCGACGATGCTGGGGTCAGAAATGATCGTGTAGTTATCCCAGTGGCTGACATTGAAAGTTAAGCTGTCATTGGTCTGGTCCCAATTGACGTTGGAGATGAGCGTTTCGTAGCCCTCAACAACGCCGCCGTTCTCGTAAACGGTCGTGCCGTTGTGTTGAATAGTGCAGTAGTTTGAAGAATAATTATTAATCGTTATAACTGAAGGATAATTAGCCAGTATTTTCGTGTCTCCGCTGTTTGGCACGACCAGATCGATCAGCGAGCCGCTTTTTTCAACTTTTATTGCTGACAGATTATAATTAGGAACATAATAAGGCACGCCCGGCCAGGTTATATTAACATCCGGCGCCGTCAAATTAATTTTCATCATCTGGTTATTGTACTCATAGCTTTCCCAGATGCCCTCGATCGAATGCGAAGGGCAATAATATTTATACGAATGAGTTTCAGGATCATAATATAAAGACGGCGTTACCGGCATTTCCGGGCAAGTCGGGATCGAAATATTGCTTTTAACTTCTACTTCGGCCGGCACCGGCCAAGTCTCTTGCCCGTCATCCATCGATACTTCCAGATCAAATGAATGGGTCTGCGTTACATTAACTGTTGAGAAAGCCAACCAAACATTCACTTCCTTATGCTCGCCGGGCGCCAGAGTAAATTCGCCGGTCCCATCCTGATAACAAGCAGTCAGGTCATCCGATTGCGGGCAATTTAAAGTGATCTTAAATTTGTGCGAGTAAGATCCGCTATTATCAAAATTAAAAAGGAAGTTGGCCTTTTGGCCGCCATAAATTGATATTTTCCTGACAGATTCAGGGCCAAAAAGCAGGTAATGAACCCCGCCACCCGCCGCTTCACTCCCGATATAACCGCCGGTAGCCGCGCCGACGATTGAGCCGGCCGGACCTCCCCCGGCACCGATCACCGTACCACCCGCCCCGCCGGCCGTACCGCCGACTATCTGGGCTAATTTTTCTGTGGCTTCCCTTAACTCACCGCGCTCAACCAGTTCTTTCACTTCATAGATCGATAATAAATCCATAATAAGCCCAACGTATTCCGCCGCTTTACCGACATTTCTGATGGTTTTATTATTGGTTTTTATATCTATGTCAGCAATTTTAATTTTCTTTTTGACTTCTATCGATTGTTTCGCATAGCCGACTCTGTCCAGTGATGATGAAATAGACGACGTCCCATCCATGCCAACAGTGCTGTCAAAAACGTCCATGGAACGCCTGACCAATTGTCTATTCTTCATGGTAATGGCAAAGTCATCGCCCTTGACGTCCACGACCGCATCAACATATCCAATCCCTTTTCCCATATTCTCTTCATAGCCGTTTTCCAGCATGAGCAGGAACTCGTCAAAATTATAAGTATTGACGACTTTTTGCTTCCCCTTGACTGTTTCAATTTTAAATAAAGGCTCAAGATCGGCAATTTCCAGGGTATATTTAATAGTTTTATCTGTTTTAATGATTTGACCAACCGCATCTAAGAAATATTGGTTATTGTACTTATTTGCTTTGATCAAATAATAATCATCTAATGTCACTTCGCCAACATTAGCCAGCACTTCAACTTTGTCCGGCAGATCTTTTAATTTATCGAGCTTAGAAAATAAAGAGAGCAGTTTATCGGCCATTTCCAGTCGCTCATCCTCGCTGCTGCCAAACCCCTGCTTAACTTCTCCCAATGTCGCCGTCTTATATAACGCCAATATTTTTATATCAACATCAGTGAGCGAGCTGGGTGGCGGGAGAAAGGGCGGCAATAGAGTGACAGAACCGTTATCATGGAGATCGCCGCAAATATCCTCAACGCCAAGTGTTAAATAATTTGACTTGTGGCTGACCGTGCCGTACTGGAAATAATAATTTTTTAACGGCAATTCATATTCATAACCGATCTGTGAATCGATCGGCTGTAAAAGTTTTTCCTCGATCAGGCTGATCTTATGCCGGGGGTTGTAATTTGTCGGCTGGCGGACAACCAGGCTGTAGCTTTCGATGTTATGGAACTCTAAAAATACGTCCTGCTGGAAAGGGTATTGTATTTTTGAGCTTGGCCCGACTAAAAATATCTTGGTGCGATTGTCAAGATTAAAATTCCTGGAAAGCTCAACATTTTTCGCCCCATCCTTCCAGCCTTCAAGCTTCAGCACATGACTGCCGTTGCCGTACAGCATGAGATTAAATTCAACTTGCCGATTAACACCGCTAAAAACAGACCGATCCTCAGTTCGTTTCAAGCTCCCGTCAAGATAGATCTTAACCTGATCAAAAGTGCTGGAGGCGTTATAGCTAAATTTCAAATAGCCGCAGGCTTCGGTCGTCGGCAGATTCACCTGCAGGGCATCAAGGCTGCCAAAGGCCCAGGAATCGGTCAGGGTGTAAGTACTGCTGACATTCGTGTAAACCTTCAGCGCCCGATAATATGTCCCGCTTTGAGCGGCGGTAAAATTAAATGTGAAGGTCGCAGCGGAACCGGCGGCAAGGCTCTGGATCTCGCTGGTAGCTACATGATCATATGGGGCCGACTGGCTGCGGTCCAGGATCAGCTCGACTTTAACGCTGTTGGAAAAAGTCGCGTTATTCTTGACCTTGACGTTTATCGTCCCCTGCTCACCCGCATTGTAGGTCGCCCGGGAACTGGTCACTGATTCTCCATATGGCATATAGCGCGTAAAAGTAGAAGCTGTGGTGCCTCCGGCCGCAACAGCCACATCCGGCTTATAGCCCCAGTACTCGTTGTTGCTCCAGACCTTGAACATATATGTCCCGGCCGCTATCCCGCTCCAGCTGGCTACACCGGAGTAATTTGACGTCCTGGTATCAAGATATCCCCAACTGGAGTTATTATGGCGGTCAACCCGCGCGCCCGCCGTGTTGCTGCTATTGACATTTTTAACTGTCAAATTAATCGTTCCGCCGGTGAGCAATGTAGTTGTAGTAGTCGAAGTGGTCGTCGTCGAAGTTGCGGTCGGATAAACCGGTATATACTTGGTAAACTCATGGTCTTCGCCGACCCCGACCGTAACATAGCCTCCGTCAGTATAAATATCTTCCGTCCCCTTGTCCGGATCGGTCCACTTTAAAATCGAGCGCCACTCTCCTGCCTGAACCGGGATCTGCGGCGTGGTGACCGTCTGACCAACGTTGACGGCGATCGAATAATAAGGCGTCGTATAGCCGAGCTTCTGCAGCGCATAATAAACATTGGCATAACTGTCGTCATCCTGATTAATTATCTTCAAGTGACAGTTGGCATTGGACGGAATAGTCGTAGTAGTCGTCGTGGTG
>JAQTLJ010000005.1 GCA_028714935.1 Candidatus Margulisiibacteriota bacterium
TTAGTTTTGGTAATGTGACCAGCGTCACGCCGCGCAGTTTTACGGGAAATTTCAGCAATTATAACTATCAGATCGTCATGACCTATGTGACTACGTCAGAATTGAACAACCCAGCGACCGGAACGACAAATTTTAAGAATGTAAAAGTGCGGGTCTGGGGCGGGCCGGTAGATCAGCTGGGCACGGTTGAAATTGTTTCTCTGGTAACAACTTATGAAACCCATTAGAACAGGGTTTACCCTGATCGAAACGGTAATTACGCTGGCCCTCCTGGCGGTGGTCGCTTTTGGGATGGGGAGTTTCATCCTCTCTTCCATCCAGGGATGGGTGCTTATTTCTCAGCGGGAATCAGCCGTGACCATCGCTAAATCGGCCATGAACCGGATGACGGCGGAATTGCGGAGGATCAGAACGCCGCAGGACATCTTAATTCATACCAATTCGCAGTGCCGGTATGTCGATATCAGCAATCAAACAATTGATTTCGTGCAAAGCGGGACAAATTTGCTCAGGAACTCGGATGTTTTGGCGACCGGCCTGAGCAGTCCGGAAGGCTTGCGTTTTACGTTCGTAGACGCGACCGGAGAAAGTACCAGTGTGCATCAGGAAATGCGGAGTATCAGGGTTTTACTGTCGGTTATTTCGGGCCGGCAGATGACGACGCTGGAATCATCCGCCCGGATAAGGAATTTTTAATGAGAAAACCACGGGGCCAGGTGATAATTGAAGCGGTTTTTGTCTTGATGATCTTTGCGGTCCTGGGCATGGTGACCGTTTCTCTGCTTTCCGGCGAAAGCACCTCTTCCTTGAAAAATCTTCAGGGCATCCAGGCGATGAATATTGCGGAAGGCGGGATGCGCTTTACCATGGCCGCGTCGCTGGCGGCGGATGTAGATTGGTCTAATAATGCTGATTTTGGCCCAAGATCATTAAATCCCGGGACCTTTACGGTCCGTTATATATCTAAGGAGAAAGATGCCTGCACGATCGAAGTTACCGGCACGGTCAGCGGGGTTAACCGTAAAATGCAGGCCGGTTTTGCCCGCAGTCGCGCCTTCCCGTCGGCTTTTAACTACGCGCTTTACTGGAAAAATTCAGAAGCCTCTTCCAGCCCGTTGGAGATCGGTTCAGCTTTAATTGATCCGCGCACGATCAGCGGCAATGTTTTTGTCAATGGGAATGCCAGTGTTTACACAACGTCACAGGTGATCAGTGGAGAGATCTATGTTCCCACCGGTTTTAATGTTACCGGCGGCGGGATTTACAGCTGGGAGGCGACTTCTTCGCCGCCTCCCTGGCCTGGCTTGGACAACTCATATTATGTCAATTTAATAAATAGATATGATTCCCATATCCCTGCCGCCGCGCCAAGTTTTACGAAAGGCAGCTCGACCTTTACCATTACTTTGACCGGGAATAATATTTCTTATGAAGCTATCTCCATCAACTGGCTTTTTGGAAACCTGACAGTGCGCGGCTCGGGCGAGCTGATCGCGCGCACGAATTTCACTGTAAATGGAGATTTAACCGTCATACCGACATCCGGTGAAACGATCGCCCTTATTGCCGGCAATGCTATGACCATCGGTTCGCGCCTGGGAGATTCAACAAGTCTTAGGAAGGGAACGCACTTGTACACCAGGAGCGGTGAGATGCTCTTCAATAAAGTTGTTCCCGGTTATGGCTCCGTCCAGGCCAGCGGCATACTGATGATGACAAAAAAGAGGGTGACCTTGAATTGGTATGGCACCTCTCTTGGGGAAAGCTCGATAATTTATATCCCGCCCGATGCCACCGGCATACAGAGAGGATTGGATGCCGTCCCTTATGTTGCGGATATCAGCTTTTCCGGCACGGACATATATTATGGGAGCTTGATCTGCGATTGCTCTAACCCGAACTACTGGATCAGGTTTTATGACGGGCAGATGCAAGGGATCATCTATGCGCCTATTTCGCCGGTCAGGCTGTACGGGTCCAATTCGGCCATCAGGGGAGCGGTGGTTTTGGATAAAATATATTCGTTTTATTCTCCCCGCATGGTGGACACTAACCTTACCTGGTCGCCCAACTTTCTTCCCAGTTATATCCCGCCGGGCTTCACGATCGACGCTTTTTCCGTTATCCCGGGCTCCTGGCAAGAGGTTTATTGATGAAAAAACGGCGCTCTTTTTCCCTGGTCGAGATAATCATTGTGATGGCGATCATTGGCATTATTTCGATCGGGGCATTTGTCCTGATCGCCCCTTATAAAACGCTGAAACTTGACGCGGCGGCAAAAAAGATCGCCGCCGACCTGCAGTACGCGCGCAATCTTGCTTTAACCACTTCGGAATGGTACGGCGTCAGCTTTAATACCGATCCGACCAATTCGTATACGGTTTATAAAACGGACGGCACAATTGACACAATTACTGAAGATCCGTCACGGCTCGGGAAAAATTTCATCGTTAATTTAAATGAGATTTATAAGGGAGTGATATTAAAAAGTGTGGATATCAGCGGCGGCCGGCAGATCGAGTTCCATCCTCTGGGAAAGCCGTATGACGACCATAATGGTTTGGCAATAACAGCGACAGGCACGATCTCGGTGGAGTATTCCGGCTCGGCCAAAACGATCATTATTACCCCCAATACCGGCGAAATAAGCATTCAATGAAGCGCGGAATGACTTTAATTGAGAGCATCATGGTTGTGATCCTGATGGGGATCATGGCTTTTGTCTTTTCCGTCTTTATTTTGGAAGGGGCGGACGCCTGGCGGTTTATCACGGTGCAAAACAACCTGGCCTTATCCAGCCGGGCGGCCGTTTACATAATGGCCAGAGAAATAAAACGGATCAAGGATGTCGCCAGCCTTACCACCTACGCCTCAACCGAGGTTGCTTTTACCGATGTTGATAATAATCCCGTTGCTTTTCGCCAGAGCGGCGCCTATCTTATGCGTAATTCTGATGTCTTGTTGAAAAAATTAAAATTTCCCGGCGGGCTCTTTATTTCTTATCTTAACGCCAGCGGCCATCAAACGGCAACGCGGGACGAGATCAGGACGATAAATATCCACGTCATAGTGGAGGATGGGACGAATCGTTTCATCGTTGATACTGCCGCCCGGTTGAGAAATTTATGAGCAAGAACAAGCGCGGGTTTACGCTGCTAACGGCTGTTTTTCTGGTTTTGGTCTTTACGCTGCTGGCGATCGCCGCTTCAACTTTTATTTCCTCCGCTTCGGTGATCGCCGTTAAAAATTATAATTCGATCCGCGCGTTTTATATTGCCGAAGCGGGCCTGCGCTTTGCTATCGTATCGTCACTTGAGACAAGCTCGGATTGGAGAAATATCGGGCAGTTTTCCGGTGATTTCGCCGGCGGCACATTTACCGTGCAAAATGTGAGCCCGGAAGTTGAATCCGCGATTCTAAAGGTTACGGGAGTTTATCCCAAGAGCGGGCCGCAAAATGTTCGTCGGGTGATCCAGCAGGGCTTTATCAGGAGTTACCGTTTGCCGGACGCGTTCAGTTATGCCGTTTACTGGCGGAATTCATCAGGGTCAACCGATAGGTTGACGGTCGGCGGCATCCTTTTCGGCTGCGATTTGACCGGTAACTGTTTCGGCGACGGCAACTTTTCCGTGAATTCGAATTCCAGTGTTACCGGGGGGACGATCTATGTTTCGCCGGGCCATGATGTCAACGGCTCAGGCACTTATACCTGGGAGGTGCTCTCCGCTTTTCCCAGTTGGCCGTTATTGAACAATTCATATTATACCGGGCTGATCAATCGCTATGACGCGCTCATCCCGGCGACGGCGGCCCCCGCCTATCCTTATTCTGGCTCCAGCGCGACGATTACTTTGCATGGCGAAACGATAACTTACGAATCGATCACTATCGGCTCTGCGGGCAGTTTGACCTTGTATGGTTCCGGCGAGCTGGTTTCCCGGGGCGATTTTATTGTCCAGGGCAGCTTAAAAGTTCAGCCGAATACCGGCGAGGCGATCGCCTTGATCGCGCATGACGGCATGACAATGAGCTCCATCTACCCTAATTCTGCCCGGCTTTATCCCGGGACCCGTCTTTATTCCGTTAATGATATTTGCCGGTTCAATAAGGTCTTCAGCGGGACCTACGGCTCGGTTGAGTGCCATACGGTTTTAATTATGTCCAAGACCCGCGTAACCATCAATTGGTTCGGCAGTCGGATACTTGATGACTCCATAATTTACATCCCGCCGTCAGCGACGGGCAGTAAGGCCTGGTATGAGCCCGATTACTATGTGGTCGACGTGACGCTGACATCAACCGATATTTTTCGCGGGAGCATTATTTGCGACTGCGGCAACCCGACGCGGCTGGTCAAGTTCGGGGGAGGGAGCATGATGGGGATCATTTATTCGCCGATTTCCCCGGTCAGATTGTTTGAGGCGAATATCCATGGCTCGGTTGTGACCGACAAATTTTTATATTACTTCAACCAGAACAATTTTGACGCCGATATCGATTGGGCGCAGTCATTCTTGCCCAGTTTGCCGCCGCCGGGCATTTCCCAGGAAGTGGTTTCTTTTATGCCAAGCTCCTGGCAGGAGATATATTAAATGAGCGGGAGAAAAGGTTTTACTTTAGTCGAAATCATTATTTCTATTATTATTACCGGGATAGTGATGTATGCGGTGCTCGCTATTTTTATCACCTCAAGTGTTAAAGGCGTCAATATTGAGATCTTTACCACTGCCCAATCACTGGCGGAAGGTAAAATGGAGCAGGTGATGGCCAGATCTTTTTCTGTCGTGACCGGTGAAAGCCAGGCAAATTATTCCGGTGATCTGGCTGATTACAGCTATCAGGTCATGGTTGATTTTGTTTCCCGCGAAGCTTTGGACCAACCGGTCGCTTATGAAACGGATTATAAGAAGATCAAGGTTCTGATCAGGCATCCCAAATTAGGGTATCCGACCCAGGTCGATTCGCTTAAAGTCAGCCTTGACTAATGTTGTATATCCGATATAATAACGGCAAATGACAGCCCAGAGATCGGTATTGGGAATCGACCTGCGTGTGACTTCGGTCAAGGTGGTCGAAGTTGAAAAAGGCAAAGACAAACCGGTTATTAAAAACTGGGGTCTGGCCGAAATCCCTTACTTTTTAATTGATAAACACCCCCAAAAAGAAGATGCCCAGGCGGAGACGCTGCGCAAGCTGATCAAAAGCAAAAAAATCGAAACCAAAGAGGCGGTAGTGGTAGTGGGCGGCAGCGACGTTTTTATCAAGATCTTCACTCTGGCGGAGATATCCAAAGCGGAAGTAGTGGAAGTCATTAAATGGAAGTTTGCCGAAGAGATCCCTTTTCCGGTCGAAGATGCCCTGGTTGATTTTTATCCTTTGACCGGCGCACAACACGGCGTCAATGAAAAAGTTGATTATGTCGCGGCCTGCGTTCATAAAAACACTTTTCGTGAGATCGAACAGATCATCCGCAAGGCCGGCTTAAAACTGCTGGCGATCGCGATTTTGCCCGATGCCTTGCAGAAGGTCTTTTCCTCTGAGATGCAAAAAGATAACAAAAAGATCGTGTCGCTGATCTACATGGGGAAGCGCACGACCAATATCAGCATCCTGAAAGACGGCAATCTGGAATTTAATCGTGAGCTGAGCATTGGCGGCGAGAACATCACGCTGGCGATGTCCGGCGTACTGGTTTCTTCGGAAGGCAGGGTGGAGATCAATCCTGAGGAAGCTGAAAAGATCAAGGTTGAACACGGCGTCCCGGTGATGGTTGAAGGGTATCCGCAACTCGAAGACATTCCGATCTCCCAGCTGCAAGCGATGGTGCGGCCGGCGCTGGAACGGATCCAGGATGAGATCGTCAGAACTTTTGAATATTATAAAGGGCAAACCGGCGAGGCTGCGGTTGACAAGGTCATCCTGACCGGCGGCAGCGCCATGACCAAGAACCTGGCAAACTTCCTGGCGGAAGGCTTGGGGATTCCGGTGGTGGCGGGGAACGTACTGGAGAGCTTTGCTCTCGATGAAAAACTTGATGACCGGGCAGCGCTGGAAAGTGTTATCCCCCGCTTATCGGCGGCCATTGGAGCCACTTTGGTCGGCGACGAACGGATCAACCTGGAACCGGAGGAAGTTAAGCATCACTGGAAGGTCGTAGCGCAAAGAGTATTAAAACCCCAGTATCTGGCCTCATTATATATTGGTTTTATCACGTTGTTTTACGCCATTTTTTGGTTCCAGGCGTATAACTTAAAAAATGAAGTTTCTGATATTGAGCGGAAACTGGATGTCCTGAAGCCCAGGTTGGCGACTTTGGATGTTATTGAGCAAACCGCCCAAGAAGCAGAGAAGAAACGGTTCCTAATGGAATCCTACAAAGCAAAAAGGACGCGCATGCCAAAAGTGTTCGTGGAATTGAGCCGGCTGGTCCCGCAGAGCATTTACATTAATGTGCTAAATATGACGCCGACAGAAGTGCATCTCTGGGGGACGGTTTTCGAGAAAGGGGACACGCCGGAAAATATCTTATCGCGGTTCGTTTTGTCTTTGTCGGCTTCAGAATATTTTTCTAACGTTAAGCTGATCCAGGCCAATAAGGGCTACGACTATATTCAGGATTCATTTAATTTTGAGATTGTGGCGGAGATGGGGATGTAATATGGCGCCTGTTAAACTATCAGAAAGAGAAAAAAGGCTGGTGATCATCACCGGAGCCTTGTTGGTTTTTTATGTCTTTTATCAATTTTTACTTGTCCCTAAATGGGGCGAGGTTGGCAGGCTTAAGGATCAGGCAAGAAAGGTGCGGCTTGAGCTGAGGATCGCCGAAGGTAAAATGAAAATATTGGAAGCGATGGAAAAGAGCCTCGGGGCGATGCCGGAAATGAATGTTTCTTCCGCTTCCAACGAGCAAAAAGCGCTTGAAGTATTTAAAGCGATCTCTCAAGCGGCCTCGAACTCGAAGTTGAACTTATCCTCGATCAGGCCGATCGTTGATAATGATCAAGAAAAGGGATTGAGATTTGAAATATCCTGCACTGGGAAATATAAAAATCTCTATACCTTCTTGGAAATGATGCACGGCTTAAATTTGCCGATTATGATCGACTCCTTGGAGGTCAACGGCGGAGGAGAGACGTCGCCGACGTTGAGCATTAAGATGCAATTATCGGCGCATTATTAGCATGAACAGACAATCAATAATATTATTAGTGTTTGTCGGGGTGCTTGGGTTTGCTGGTTATTTATATTGGCCAGCGATTGCGGCTTTTTCTCCATGGAAGAATCAAGTGGCGCCAGGTCTCTCGCCGATCACTACCGGAACGACGCTTCCGGCCCAAACGGGGACCGAGCTGGGGTCATCCGAAGAGCAGGTGGTAACGACAGCTGAAGCGAAGAAAACCGCCGCCGGTCAGCAGGAAATGATCGACCCGTTTGCCCTGCGCCTTGCTGTCAGGAAGAAAGTAGTTGAGCAAGAGCAACCGAAGGAGGAACCTAAAGAGGTTGTTAAAGTGATCGAGCCAAGGCTGGAAGGGATCTGGGTGGATGCCGAAATGAAGGTCGCGTTTGTCTCCGGTCAGGCTTTGAATGAGGGAGGGGAGGTTTTAGGCTGGAAAGTGACCCAGATAACAAAATCCTATGTTACGCTGACAAAAGGCGGGCAAACAAAAACACTAAAATTGGAGGGACAATAAGATGAAAATTCGAAGTTCGAAAATCGAAATCCGAAACATTGGAATATTATTGTTGGTTATAATTTTGGCTGGGGGGGTCTGGGCAGCGGGAACGAACATAACGATCACCAAAGGCAAGGTTTTTTTAAACCTAAAGGACGCGGACATTAAGAGCGTGATCCAGATCTTTGCCAAGGCGACCGGCAGTAATATTGTGGCTGCGGATGACGTAACGGGGAAAGTGACCGTTACTTTTACCGGGATCGATGCTAAAAAGGGGCTGGAAGCTGTGCTGCGCACTAAAGGCCTGGATTGGTTTGAAGATGAGGGGACGATCTTTGTTTCCACCAAAAAGATCATGCGGACTTATTACCTGTCTAACGCGCGGCCTTCAGATATTGCGGATACGGTCAAGAGCATCCTGCCCGAAGGGAGCGTAGTCTCTGCCGATGATACTTATAATGTCCTGGTCATCCAAACCAGTTCGGATTATCTGCCGCGATTGGAAAAATTGGTCAAGGACCTAGATGTTCCGCCTATTCAAGTGATGATCGAAGTTCGGATGATCGAATTGCGGCACACCGAGGGCGGCAATGCCGGCGTCAATGCCAAATATACTAACCCTAAAGACGTGAATGACGTAGCGGAAACGGTTGGCCTGGCGGGCAAGTCAACTGATACTGGAGCGCAGGGACTTTATGCCCATGTGATTTCCGGAGATATTGATGGCTATCTTTCAACTCTGAAGACAGCTGTTATCTATAATACCATTGCCTCGCCGCGCCTTACCACCATCAGCAATAAGGAGGCCTCGATCCTGATCGGACAAAAATTAGGTTATAAAACCGCGATCACGACCCAGACCAGCACCACTCAGGACATTAAATTTCTCGAAGTCGGGACGTCATTAAAGATCACGCCTCAGGTAACCAAAAGCGGTTTTATCCGGTTGACGGTAGCGCCCAAGATCAGTGACGGCAACGTGGTCGATGATGTGCCGAACGAGAATACGACCGAAACAAAAAATGAAGTGATGGTCAAGGACGGACAAACCTTTGTTATCGGCGGCTTGATGAAGGACAAGGATACGGAAAGCAATTACGGGGTCCCGATCCTGATGGATATACCCTTTATCGGCGCCGCCTTCCGGAAAACGGTCATTACCAAGGAAAAACATGAACTGCTGGTCTTTGTGACGCCGCGCATCTTATCGGCTGAGCTGCTGGAGACGATGAGCCAGCCCGAGATCAAGGCGATGGAAGAGAAAAGCGAAAGGAACAAGGCGCATCTTATTCATTAGTCGCCGAGCGGGCCATTAGATCGGTTATTGATTGAAAAGGCTTTTTGCCTTCGTACAGCACTTGGCAGACTTCTTTCGTTACAGGCAGCTCAACTTGATATTTTCTCCCTAAAGCCAGCGCGGCTTTTGCGGTTGGGACGCCCTCGGCGACATCTTTCATCCCGGCTAGTATTTCGGATAATTTTTTGCCCCTGGCCAGCTGTTCTCCCACACAATGGTTCCTGGAGAGCTTGCTGCCGCAAGTCGTAATTAAGTCACCCATCCCGGAAAGGCCGGAAAAAGTTTTCGGATCTGCGCCCATGGCGGCACCGAGGCGGGTGATCTCGGCGATCCCTCTGATCATCAGGCCGGCTTTGGCATTATTGCCAAGCTCCAGGCCGTCGGCAATGCCGGCGGCGATAGCAATGACGTTTTTCAGGGCGCCGCCAAGCTGCACTCCGAGCGGATCGGCGTTGATATAGACCCGAAAGCGTTCCAGCATCAAGGCGGTCTGCACGGTTTTGGCGACTTCGGTTGTGGCTGAAGCGACTACGCTGGCGGCTGGTAAACCTTTGGCGATTTCAGCGGAGAGATTAGGCCCGGAGAGGGCCGCCAGACTTGTTGTTTTTAATTCATCGGCAAGTATTGCCAGCGGCAGCTTCAGGGAGTTGATCTCGATCCCTTTGCCGGCGGACACAACGCTTGATCCAGGCCTGATAATATTTTTGAATCTCTGTGCGGTAGATCTAAGGAATTGGGTCGGGATAGAGAAAAAGAAAATGTCGGCGTTTTTCGTTTGTTCTTCCGAGTGGACCGCTTCAATGCTTTCCGGCAGCTGGACACCAGGGAGAAAAGTCTTATTTTCGCGGAATTCCTGGATCTGCCCGGCCAGCTCTTTTTCATAGACCCAAAGAGTGACGGTTTGACCCTTTTCCGCCAAGAGTAAAGCCAGGGTTGTTCCCCAGGCGCCTGCGCCGATAATTGAAACTCTCATTTTTTTATCCTGATCCTTGGTTCGGTCCCGGATAGTAATCTTTTAATGTTCGGAATGTGACGGATGATAATTAAAGCAGAAACCAGACCAGCCACGATCGAGTACGGCAGGGGGCGATTTAAAGCGATAAAAGCGGCCGTGACCAGCAGGGGGGTAATGATAGAAGCGACCGAAACATAACGCGTTATGGCGATGATCGCCAGGGCAATGAGCAGGGCGCCGGCAAAGATATCCGGCGCGATCCCCAGCAGTATGCCCAGCCCGGTTGCCGCCCCGCGGCCGCCCTTGAACTTGAGAAACATGGGAAAGGTGTGCCCGATTATGGCCGCCGCGCCGGCCAGGACGATCAGCCAGGGATCTGGCGTGATCTGCCGAGCAACAACGACCGGGATGGTCCCCTTGGCCAGGTCCAAGACAAAAACTAGCGCCCCCGGCAAAGCCCCCAGGGTACGGAAGACATTGGTCGCCCCGATATTTCCCGAACCGTGCCGGCGGATATCGATATTCCAAACTCTGGGTATTAAATATCCAAAGGGGATTGAGCCGATCAAGTACGATAATAATATGATTAAAAGGGCAAATCCTGTCATATTGGTCATTCTACCCAACTTGAAAAAGAGCGTCAAGCCTGATATACTTACCAAGCTATGCCCATTCCAATCAATGATGTCAAGCCGGGCGTGACGGTTGAGATAAACAAGGAGCTTTTCCGCTGTGTTGAGTATCACCATCAACGGTCGGCCCAGCAGACCAGTATCCGGGTAAAATTCAAGAACCTGCGCACCGGCGCGATCATCATCAAGACTTTTAACGCCGGGGAGAAGGTGGAAACCGCCCATATTGAATACAAGCAGATGCAGTTTTTATATGCTGACCAGAACGGCTTCTTTTTTATGGACCAAAACACTTACGAGCAGATCTCCCTGCCCAAGGATAAGATCGGTGAGGCGGCCCAATATTTAAAAGAGGGTTTTATGGTGACCATTTCATTTTACGGTGACGAAGCCCTGGACGTCAACCTGCCGGCGGCAGTTGAGCTAAAAGTCGTTGATACTTCTCCGGGCTTCAAGGGGGATACGGTCTCCGGGGGGAAACCGGCCACCATGGAGACCGGGGTGGTGGTCCAGGTGCCGTTCTTTGTTAATGTCGGGGATATGCTGAAGATCGATACGCGGGAAGGAAAATATCTCGGGAGGGCATGATCATATGGTCGATTGGGAGTTGATCAAAAAGTTGATCCAGGTGGTTAAGAAGGAAGAGATCTCCGGCTTGGCAGTTGAGGAAAAGGGGATTAAATATGAGGTGAGACGGGAATTAACGGCCAGCGGGCAGACGATAGTCACGAGCCCTGTGTTGCCGGTCGCGAGTCAGCCGGCCTCCGCGGCTGCTGCGCGGCCAGAGGCGGAAGAGGAAGGTTTTATTGCAATCACTTCCCCAATGGTCGGCACGTTTTACCGTTCTCCTTCGCCGGATGCCTCGCCTTTTGTGGAATTGGGGCATGAGGTAGAGCCGGGTAAAGTTGTTTGCATCATTGAAGCAATGAAGCTGTTTAACGAAATTGAAGCGGAGATCAGGGGTAAAGTGGTTAAAATTCTGGTCGAAAACGGTCAGCCGGTCGAATATGGCCAGAAGCTAATGCTGGTCAAAAAGGGTTAACTGCTTTTATGCTCCAGGCGCTGCGTCCGGCACAATGGACGAAAAACTTATTCGTCTTTGCGGGCATTGTATTTTCGCTGAAATTATTTGTGCCCGCTCTATTGTTCAAGGTTGTCCTTGCCTTTGTGCTCTTCTGTGTTCTTAGCGGCGCTGTTTACCTGATCAACGATGTCAGGGATATAGAAAGCGATAAAAAACATCCGGTTAAAAAACTGCGCCCGATAGCTTCGGGAAAACTAAGTATTTTCCAGGCCCTCATCATAGCTGTTATTTTGGCCTTGTTTTCGCTGTTAGCGGCTTTCCATCTTGATCCCTCTTTTGCTTTGGTCGCGCTCACGTATTTTTTATTGATGATCCTTTATAATTATTTTTTAAGGGAAATGGTGATCCTGGACGTGTTTTCGATCGCGGCGGGTTTTGTTCTACGGGCGGTCGCGGGGGTGGTTGTGATCGGCGTAGAGCTTTCCCCTTGGTTGATCATTTGCACCATATTATTGTCATTGTTCATTGCTTTGGGCAAGAGAAGGCATGAGCTGATAACCCTGGCTGGGACAGCAGTTGAACATCGCCGGATCCTGGATGAATATAATCCTCAGCTCTTGGACCAGATGATCTCCGCGGTGGCCGGTTCGACCGTTATGGCCTATGCGCTTTATACCCTCTGGCCGGAAACGATCGCCAAGTTCAAGACTCATAACCTGGTTTATTCCGTTCCTTTTGTGCTCTACGGGATCTTCCGCTATTTATACTTGATCTACCAGAAGGAACAGGGCGGAAAACCAGAAGAGATCTTATTGACGGATATCCCTCTGATGATCGATCTTGCTTTTTGGGTGGTTTCGCTGATGGTCATAATTTACTTAAAATGAAACCTAAAGTCGCAGTTTTAAAGACCAGGCCAGAAACAGTTCTCGAGGATTATGGAAAACTGTTGCGTTTGGCGGAATATCAAAAGTATCTGCCCAAGGATAAAGATACAGCCTTAAAGATCAATATTTCCTGGCAGCGTTTCTATCCCGCCTGTTCAACAACGCCCTGGCAGCTTGAAGGGGTCATCAAAGCGCTGCTGGCGGACGGTTATAAGAAAGAATTGATCCATGGCTGCCATAACCGGACGGTGGTCGTTTCTGCCAGGCGCGGGGAGATAGAGAATAAACATAAACCGGTCATTGAAAAATACGGGTTGCGCAATATCCACCTGTATGAAGGTGAGGAATGGGTCAAATATGAGCCGAAAGGGAAGATGCTCGTGCTTGATAAGATCTTTCCCGAAGGCATCCATATCCCCAGGCGGCTGATCGGAGAAAATATCATCCATTTGCCGACGATGAAAACCCATGTCTTCACGACCATGACGGGAGCGATGAAGAACGCGTTCGGCGGGCTGCTGCATGAAAAACGGCACTGGACGCATTCGGTGATCCACGAAACACTGGTCGATCTTTTAACCATCCAGCAAGAGATCCATTCCGGGATTTTTGCTGTCATGGACGGGACTTTTGCGGGGGACGGCCCCGGCCCGCGCTGCATGGTTCCTTACGTTAAAGATTACATCCTGGCGTCTAACGACCAGGTGGCGATCGACGCGATCTCCGCCAAGATGATGGGGTTTGACCCGATGTCGCTCAAGTTCATCCGCCTGGCGCATGAAGCCGGTTTGGGGGTCGGCGACCCGCAGGAAATTGAAGTGGTCGGGGAAGAGATATCTAAAGTAAATTTCCATTTTCACATGGAAAGGACGACATTCGCCAGTCGCGGTCAGGAATTGATTTACTGGGGCCCGCTCAAGCCGCTGGAAAATATTCTCCTCCGGACAGTTATTGCCCCCTGGTCTTATCTTGCCTCGATCCTTTACCATGATTACTACTGGTATCCGTTCATCGGCAAGCGGCGGGTCAGTGCGATGCTGAAGACGGGCTGGGGCAGGTTGTTCAAGAATTATTAATGGATAAGATCTGGCAGTTATATAAACCGGAAAAAGATCTGGCCGCTGTTATTTCCCAGGAGCTCAGGATCTCTCCTTTCATTGCCCAGATCCTGATCAATCGCGGGATAAAAACCGCGAGCGAGGCCGATGCTTTCCTCAACCCGAGGCTGGCGCAGCTAAGGGACCCCATGGAGATACCCAACATATCCGCAGCGGCTAAAAGAGTTATACTGGCCAAAGAGCGCGGAGATAAGGTCGTCGTTTTTGGCGATTATGATGTGGATGGGGTGACCGGGACGGCCATTATGGTCCACACCCTGAAGTTCTTAGGGCTTGATGTTTCTTATTACATCCCGCACCGATATGGAGAAGGATATGGGCTATCCCTTGATTCAGTTAAAAAGATCGCGGAGTCCGGCGCCGGGCTGATCATCACAGTTGATTGCGGCATCGCCAGCGTGGCGGAGATTGAAGCGGCCAATAACCTTGACCTCGATGTGATCGTGACCGATCATCATAACTTACCAAAAGAATTGCCCAGGGCATATGCGGTCGTCAATCCAAAACAGATCGCCGGCGAACACCCCTCGAAATATTTGTCCGGAGCGGGGGTAGCTTTTAAATTTGCCTGGGCGCTGTTAAGGACGGCCGGAATAAAAGACAGCAGCTTTTTAACCTCGCTTCTGGATCTAACGGCGCTGGGGACATTTTCCGATGTTGTCCCATTGACCGGCGAGAACCGTATCTTAGCGGTCGGAGGATTGAATTTAATCAATGAAAAGCGGCGGCCGGGGATCAGGCTCCTGGCGGAAGAGGCCGCGCTTAACGGAAGAATTTCGGCTAATCAGATCTATTTTTGTCTGGCTCCGCGCATTAATGCCGCCGGTCGGCTGGAACATGCGTCAAAGTCGGTTGAGCTGATGCTGTCAGATGACCCGCTGCAGGCCAGGGAAATGGCCCGGGAATTGAACCGGATCAATGTCCGCCGGCAAAGTATCGGTTCGTCAATTAAGGAAGAGGTATTTTCCGCTATCGATGAATCATATATCGAAGCAAATAAACTGATAATCCTGGCCGGAGAGAATTGGCATCCGGGAGTGATCGGTATCGTGGCCTCTCAGGTCGTGGACGCCTTTAGCCGCCCGACCGTATTGATCGGGATAAATGACGGAGTTGGCCGCGGTTCGGCCAGGTCAATTTATGGGTTAAGTATTTATGAGGTTTTGGACACTTGCCGTGATCTCTTTCTGGATTTTGGCGGACATGAGGGGGCGGCCGGTTTTGAAGTCGCCCTGGAAAACATCCCGGAGCTGAAGCGAAGGCTGAAGGAGAAGGTGGAGGCAAGTGTCAAACTTGAGGCGCTGGCGCCCAGGATCAATGTTGAGTGCGAAATAGAACCAGCACAGATCACGTTGAGCTTGATCAAGGAGATAGAAAGGATCGCGCCGTTCGGGGAGGGGAATGCGGCGCCGATATTTTTGATCAGAAATTTGTCGCTCGCCGATCATCGGGGAGTGGGCAAAGACGGGAAACATCTCAAGGCTTGGTTTAGCCGGGACGGGATCGATCTGGAAACGATCGGCTTTAACCTGGGCAGTTTGGCCAAAAGACTTGATTATGACAGGACTTACGATATCATATTCAGGTTGGAGAGCAATGAGTTTAACGGGTTTGAATCAGCCCAGCTTTCACTTATAGACTTTAAGGAGGCAAAGCGATGAAGATCCTGGTGGTCGGTTCCGGCGGCAGGGAACATGCGCTGATCTGGAAGATCGCCCAAAGCCCGAAAGTCGAAAAGATCTATTGTGCGCCGGGAAACGCCGGGACGGCGGCGCTGGCCGAGAACGTGCCGATATCTTCTGACGATATCCAGGCCTTAAAAAAGTTTGCCAGCGCCAAGAAAATTGATCTGACGATAGTTGGGCCGGAGGCGCCGTTAGTCTCCGGCATAGCGGATTTATTTGAAAAAGATGGGCTAAGGATCTTTGGTCCCCGCCAGGCAGCGGCCAGGATCGAGGGGAGCAAAGTTTTTTCCAAGCAGTTTATGGTCAAAAATGATATCCCGACAGCTCAAGCCGGTATCTTTAACAACGCCAAAGAAGCAAAGGACTATATTAATGTAATGGGGGCTCCGGTCGTAGTCAAAGCCGATGGCTTAGCAGCTGGCAAGGGGGTCATGGTTTGTAAAACAAAAGCCGAAGCGTTGACAGCGGTGGAAACGATCATGGAAAAGAAAGAATTTGGCAGCGCCGGGAACATGGTAGTGGTAGAAGAATGTTTGGTTGGGGAGGAGGCGTCGATCCTGGCTTTGACCGACGGCCGATCGATCGTCCCGCTGGTTTCATCTCAGGACCATAAACGGATCTTCGATGAAGATAAGGGTCCTAATACTGGCGGCATGGGAGCGTATTCTCCGGCGCCGGTTGTTACCGACCGGTTAATGGAAGAAATCACGGTTAATGTGCTAAAACCGTTCGTGGCCGGAATGGATCGGGAAGGGACTCCTTATAAAGGAGTGTTCTATGCCGGTATAATGGTTACCAAGCAGGGGCCTATGGTCCTGGAATTTAACTGCCGCTTTGGCGACCCGGAAACCCAGCCGATAATGATGCGGATGAAAAGCGATATCGTTCCCATTTTAGAAGCGGTGGTAGAGGGAAAACTTGATGACCGCTTGATCGAATGGGATAAAAGGGCGTCAGTTTGTGTGGTTTTGGCTTCCGGCGGGTATCCGGGGAAGTTTGAGAAGGGGATCCCTATTAACGGCCTGGATAAGATCGATCAAATTGAAGAGGTTATTGTTTTTCACGCAGGGACTGAATTAACCGGAGATAACAAGGTTGTTACAGCCGGGGGCAGGGTGCTGGGTGTCACGGCCTTGGGCGATAATATTAAATTCGCGATTGAAAAAGCCTACCGGGCGATCGGTCTCCTCCACTTTAAGAACATGCATTATCGGAAAGATATCGGCAAAAAAGCGATAAAACATTAAAAACTGAAATTCCCCCTTGACAAAAAGCCTATTATTATTGTAAAATAGCCACTTGTTTGCCCCGCAAGTTGGACGGGTGTAAATAAGCTCTTTTCACCAAAAATGAAAGAGTTTGGTGGAGGGAGAGTTTTGTGCTTAAAAAAAGAATTTTATGCGAGAAATAATTACGTTAATTTGTACCGAGTGTAAAAGGAAAAATTACACGACAACGAAGAACAAAAAGAACACCAAGGAACGCCTGGAGATGGCGAAGTATTGTCCCTGGGACCGGAAACACACGAAGCATAAAGAAGAAAAATAGGATATCCGATCTGCTGATGATCTGATGCCCTGATATTCTGATATGGGTCTGTCGGTTAATGGCAAACCACCGGTCTCCAAAACCGGGACTCCCCGTTCGAGTCGGGGCAGACCCGATTGAATAAATATGAAAGAAAAGTTCGCACTGTTGGTGAGGTTTGTAAAAGAGACGCGGGCTGAGACCAAAAAAGTGGTCTGGCCGGATCGGAGATACGTGATGGTAGCGACAACGATCATCCTGATCCTCTCTTTTGCAACCGGGATCTATGTGATGGCGGTTGATTTTGCCTTCACAAAAATATTTGGGCTTTTGATAAAGTAAATATGGAAGAGGAAAAACAAAAAAATGAAGAGCAGCCGAATGCGGAAGCAGCGCCTAATGCCCAAGAAGAGGTAAAAGAGGCGGCGGTCCCGGAAGCTGCGGCGGAAACGGCGCCCGAAGTGGTTGCCAGCCCGGCAGAGGCTGAAACAAGTCCAGTTGAGGTGGAAGAGCCTAAGATCCTTGGAGATAGAAAATGGTACGTTATCCAGGCTTTGACCGGCCAGGAAGACAAAGTGAAGCAAGCGATTGAATTGACGATCCAATCACAGGGTTTAAAGGATAAAATCTTTCAAGTGCTGGTCCCGACCGAAGAAACGGTAGAGATCAAGGGCGGGAAAAGGCTGGAAAAAGTAAAAAAGATGTTCCCGGGCTATGTTTTTTTGGAAATGATACTGGATGAAGAGTCGTGGTATCAGATCCGCCAGACTCCTGGTGTGGCCCGTTTTATCGGCACTAAAGTCAAGCCGACACCGGTCTCCGACAAAGAGATGCAGCGGGTGCTCAAGCAGCTCGGCAAAAAAGAGAGGCTGGAAGTCAGTTTTGAGAGA
>JAQTLJ010000006.1 GCA_028714935.1 Candidatus Margulisiibacteriota bacterium
GCTGATGCTGCGTCAATAATTGACGAAACTACCCTCGAAGAGATCTCGGGTGCTGGCGTTATGCCTGCCTACCTGATCTCTGACGGCGATTTTATCCCCTTGGTTGGAGAAACTGACGACGTCGCGATCTCCGGTCCTCCGCTGGCTTCCGTCGAAGTCAATGGCGCTTTGATGGGTGACGGAGCACCCCCTCCTTCGCCTCCTCCACCGCCCGACGACGAAGAAGAATATATCCCTTCCGACGGCGACGGCGTGGACGACAGCTGCGGCTGCGGCGGTTCCGACGGTGTTGGCGGCAGCGGCGGTTGCGGCGGCAGCGGCAACGCCATCGAAGAGATCAACCAGCTTGACCAGGAGACGAGCGCCGGCGCTTTGGGTTTTAATAACGACGACTACATGTGGTACAACACAGAGACCGGCTACTGGGAGCCGGACCCCGAAAAACTGGAAGAGTGGGAAGAGTACATGCTGGCCCGCGCCAATATCCTGGCCTGCCTCCTGCTGGCCATCTCCAATGCCTCCGAGATGTGGAAGATAGCCGACGAAACCATCTCCGGCGTCCCGATCGAAGAGGGGAAGAATTATTACAAGGAAGCCTATGCCCGGAAGATCCGGCTGATCCAGAAGATCTGCCGCACCGCCATCGCCAAGCTGTTTGAATACATCAATGCCGAGAACAAGAAGCTTTACGACCAGCGGATCCAGGACATTGAGGATTCGAACAGCGGCTCGGGGGCGGATACCGAGAATTTCTGCACCGGCGGGGCCAGTGACATCGAGGCGACGCAGGATGCGTTCGAAGAGACCTACAGTTACCTGCAATCGACCAAGTCAACGCTTGAGGCGATGCAAGAAGTGATCGAAATGATGATCGAGTTCCTGAAAGCCACCTTGTCAAGCGGCGACGTCAGCGCCCTGACAACGATCAAAGCGCTGCAGGATTTTAGCGCCAAGCTTGACGAGCTGAACGCCAAAGTCGATGACAAGCTCGAGGAAACCAAAGAAAAGATCGATGAGCTCTCGGATGCCTCGACGACCGGCTGGTTCGGTTTTGTCTGCGCGGTCTTAGGCAACTGGGGTTTCCTGATTTCCAACTGGATCATGTCAAATGCCGGCCCGGAATCGGATTTTGCCGACGGCGATGAGTTTATGGAAGAAGCGGACGTCGAAATGTGGATCGAAGACTACCGCGGCAGCATCCTCAACGCGCAGAACGGCGCCCGCCTGGCCCTTTCCATGCAGCTTTTCAAGAGCGACCTGTGGAACACCGCCCGCCAGGAAGTGACCGGCCTGTCCGGCATCGGCAATGACGCCGAGATCGTGATGCAGTCGGTCGAAGCCACCTTTGGCCATGTCCTCCAGGTCTTTGACTCGACCGCTTCCCAGATGATGCTCAAGACCGGGCTCCATAATAATGCGATCAAACAAGCCGATAGCCTCCAGCAGCTGCGGAAGGCGCAAGGGGTAAGGCTGGTCAGTTTCGGGCTGTCAATGGTGATCCTGGCTTTGTCGATCGTGATCACCGCCTTGACTTTCGGCTCCGGCGCCCCGCTGATACTGGTGGCGGTCGTCGCGATCCTCGCGATCGCCAAAGCGCTGATGGATGCTTATGCGATCGATATCGCTTCAGATGTCCCGAGTTATAACCCTGTCAACCCGCATTATGACGCCAACCGCAGCACGCGGGGCGGCGGGACCACGATGCTGGACGCGCTCGACGACATCGAAGCCGAGCAGGACCAGAACATGGCTGATACGACCAACACTAACGGTCTGCTGGGCCAGACCGATGACGAGCTTTATTACCTGGACTCGGTCAAATTTGCCGTTTACGAGCTGAAACAGAAGATCATGGATAACGCGATCCGGACGATATTTGCGATGATGAAGAATATCCGCGATATGCAACGGGTGGTCAAGGCGGAGATGTCCGGCGCCGCGCCGCCTGATTCGGGCGACGCGCTCCTGCAGAACGCGGTGGAAAATATCCTCCTGCAGAAACAGCTGATCCTTTCGGCCATCAAATTCATGCACCAGCAGGTGATCGATGCCAGGAACATTACCAAGCAGAGAGAAATAGCCCAGGACAAGGCCTGGGAATGTTTCGGCTGGAGCCTGTTCGGTTCGGTTGTCGGGTTTGTCGTGGGCGGCGCAGTGGGCGGTCTACCGGGCGCGATGCTTGGCGTGACGATCGGCAGTACGCTGGCGTCTTCCATCTACCAGTATGTCCAGAATGTCTACGACCATTATTGGGATATGGATATTAATGCCGGGCAGTCGATGAAAGACCTAGAAAAGATGCTGTCAAGAAAAGGGGAGCAGTCGGTCGAAGCGCGGCTTGACCAGGCGGAGCTGGCAGCCCTGCAGGAGCTGATGGCCAACGGCATTGTCGGCACGGGCGACGGCTACAGCGGAGTTGATTTCGGCCTGGCGGCTGAAATTTATGACCGGCTGGGCAAGATCTACGCGATCAAAGAGATCGTCGCCAAAATGCGGGCCTTTGGTTCCGAACTGCGGGCGATCGTCAAACAGCAGATGACCGGCATTACCCTCGGCAAGAGCGGCGAGTTGATGCAGGCGGTAAACCAGGCCAACTTCTCGACGACAATGAAAGTCGCCCAGAACCTGGTCCAGTTCCTGGCGACCAGGTCCCAGGTGCTCAACCGCGCCCGGGATGCGGAAAAAGCGCGCGATACATCTTTGGGGATCATGATCGCCAATATTGTTCTGGCGGTCGTGTCATTCGTCCTTAGTGGTGTCGGGAACTTCATGAGCAATGCTCTGTGCACCGCCCTGGCCAGTGTCGGTGCGGCGCTGATGTCCCTGGTCAGTTCGCTGGCTTCCCTGATCACCAACATTATGACGGCGACCGGCGGCCTCGGCAGTTATGAGAATTATGATGCCAGGACGACCGTTAACCAGACAGGGAACCGGGTAAAGAACGGAGCGACCATTGACCAGCGGCTGGATGAGCTGGAATATGAGATCATGTGCGCGATGAGCGGCGACATGATCTCAACTTATACCAGCAGTTTTTCCAGCGTTTCACCGGCCGCCGCCCAGCTCTCTTCTTCGATGCGGGCGCTTTATAATGTCCGTGAAGCGCTGGCGATGGCTCGTTCGATCGCTTCCTCGCTGAGCGATGAAGTCAGGGCGCAGATGAGCGGCAAGAGGCTTGGCGAATTGACCTACGGGATTGAATCGATCGAGAACCGCGAACAGGTCGCGATGTCGGTCCTGGATTCATTAAAGAGCGCGCTGGACACGATCTGCGAACGGCAGAACAGGATGGCCGAGGCGGAACTGCAGATCGTCGTGTCCGCCTTCCAGACCGCTTTCAGCCTGGCGTCGGTCATAGTCTCCTGTGTCTCGGCCGCCGCCGAAGGTGACCTGGGCGAGATGGACCAGACCGGGGCCGCCACCAATACCTCTTCCACCGCCTACAGTCAGGTTTCGACCGGGGCGCAAGCGCCCGCTACGCCTGGTGCGCCTACCGGTGCACCGGGGACTCCTACAAGTACGCCGGCGACGGAAACAACCGGAGAGGTTGGGGTGGAAGAAGGCGATGGGGGCGAAGTGGGCGAAGGGGAAGTGGGCGCCGGGGTCGGTATGGGAGAAAGCGGGGCGGTGGGAGCAACCGGTACGATGGATGCGGCGACCGAGGTCCAGCAGGCGGGCAGCCAGGCCGCGGAGCAGGCGGACCAGAATATTGAAAATAATTCCCAGGAGACTGACGGCGATAGAATTACGCCGCGGGACAAGCTGGAAGACCGGGTAAGGACGTTAAGGAAAGTCTCCGCGATCTTAGGGATGTTAAGTACGGTCACGACGATCCTGATCGAAGCCTGCTGGAAAGACGCGATGGATTATGAAGACAGCGACTCCAGTAAAGAGCCCAAGAAGAGCGAACAGGGGAGCGGCAAAGGGGAGAAACGGTCGTCGGAAGGTAAAAACACCTTTTCTTCCATGGACAGTATGGATGCGAGGATCGCCGAAGCCGAGTATTACACCTCGGTTTACCAGGTCAACCAGGAAGCGATGAACCGCGTCGCCCAGCGCTGCCAGCAGCTGACGCCGCAGGTTTTTAACTCCTTTGTCCAGGCCGTCAATACCGTCAAGGCGATGCACACTCCCGACATTAACACCAGCTACAGTGATGAAAATTTAGTCAGTGATATACAGGATAAAGCCAGGACACAAAGGCCGGAGGCGACCGCCCGGTTCATCATGAATAATTATGCTGATGATCCGGCTGAATACGGGCTTGCCATCCAGGGGCTCCAGCAGATGGACGATACGCCGCGGGATGTCCAGAGGGCGACCGATGTCCTGGAGCAGGTTAGTGAAATGGCGGAACAGCGGCAGATGACGGAAATGCAGCAGCGTGCCGACGCCGCCATCGCCGCCCTGCAGGCGCAGGTGCAGGCGCCGACAACTACACCTACGGCTCCTCAAGTCCAGCAGGCGCCGGCCTCAACGTCCGCCGCGCTGGAGTACTTTGACCATCTTATTACCCAGCGCCAGCAGCAGATCGATAATCTGGAGCAGCAACAGGCGCAACTGGCCCAGGAGATGGATCCGGACATGCGTGAATTGGAAGAACAAACTGGCGATGTAGAAGAGCATGTTGAACAGGCGCACCTGGGTGCCCAGGTTGAAGGGATAATGGCCGCGGCACCAGATGCAACCCTGGAACAGATTCCCGACCTGCAGGCGCGGCTTGAGGCGCTGGAAGCGTCAAGAAGCGGACTGCTTAGTGAACAGACATCTCTGGTCGATCAAAAAGCGCAGCTCGAACTGGAAATGGCTGATTTTAATGCCGAGGTAGCAACTGTCGAAGCCAGCCTGCAGGGGGATCTGGAACAGATCAATCTCCGGTTGGATGCGGTTAGGTCAGAGCTTGCCGGGCTTGAGGCCCGCCAGGCGCAGGGAGAGGAGGGATTGGACGGCCGGATCAGTGAACTGCGCTCGCTGCAGGAGGGATTGACGACCCGGCGCGACGCGACCCTGTCCATATTAAATAATGATCTGCTGCAGGTGCGTGGCACGGAGATCCGCGCCCGGCTGACGGAGATCAACGGCCGGCTCCAGGCGATCCGCGGTGAACTGGTGGGCATCCAGCAAAGCATCAACCATGTCCGCGGGTTGCTCGAGACTAGGCGGCAGAATTTGGTCAATCAGGCCGGGGCGGTTACTGCTCCGGTGGCTCCAGGCGGGACAACTATGCTAGAAGGAACGGATATTTTTGACGGCGCGGACGATGTTGAAGAGGATGATCTGGAACGGGCTGGCGAATCAGTCGATGGTCAGCCGGGATCGGTCCATCACGACGGGGGAATTTTACTGGCGATTGCCGGGGTCGGTTTGGGCGCACACAGCAGTGATGACGACCGCCACCAGTACTGGACCGATGTGATCGAAGATGAAGGGAAGATCGCCGCTACGACCGGCGCGGGAGTGAGCTGTTAATATGAATATCTGGGGCGTAATGCCGAACTTAAATAACGATGTGTCCGGCGTCAAGTCGTCTAGTAAAGCGACGACCAACGCCAATTATAACGGGCCGAGCTTTGCCGAGAGCATTTCGGATATCGCCCGCTCCGCCAACATGCAGGTGGCCGGCGGCAATAACTCCAACGCCCTGCAGTTTAACCGCCGGAAAGAGGAATTGGTCGAAGAGCCGTTCGACTTCGAGGAGGCGGAAGAAGAGATCCTGGACCAGCACCTGGCGCGCATCCGGAAGATGCTGAAGGACCTGAAAAAGTAAGCTCCTGCTTGCCTGAAACAGCCCTCATCCGACACAGCCTTCACCCAAGGTCACAGCCCTCATCCGAAGTATTTCTTAAACCATTTACTCTCTTTTTTGTGGCCTTCTCCCAGAGGGAGAAGGAGCGGGGTGATAAATGTTTAATTGTGTAATCGCATATATCACTCAACCCCCTCTCCCTTTGGGAGAGGGCCAAAAAACACGGCTTTTCAATAATTGATAACTTGGGTGAGGGCTGTATCATGCAAGTTTTTCGCCCCTCGTTCCGATAATATAGGTGAAATGAACACCAGAGCCTGACTGGGAATTGATAGCGGTTTCTAGTCGGGTTTTTTTGTGAGGAGTTAAAATGGAAGTCGGTTTATCGGGCGCAAGTCAAACAACCAGTTCTGTCGGCGGCGAAGGAGATTACCAGCTCCAGCTGCTGGAAGACCGCGTTAACCAGCATTACGCGTTGAAAGATGCGATGGGCGGCAACGGCGAGCAGGCGCTCCAAAGACTTGATCCTAGGCAGGTGCTGGATCTAATGGCTCAGATCTCCATGCAGCAAACGCAGCAGCCGCTGGCGGGGATGAGCCAGAGCCATCTGGTCTGACGGCACAAGTTTTGGCCTGGTTATTACGATAATAGTAGTGCAAGGGTGAAAATCTAGAAAAGAAGGAGGTGAAAAGGTATGGCAATGATAGATAGTCAAGGGATTGAAAAGCTCGTTAGCCTCGATCTAGAGAACGCGAAAGTTCTCGATATGATCATCGACACATCGACCTGCGGTTTAGTCGGCGGGTCCGATGTCAATTTAAGCCAGGCTGATCTGGACGCTATGAGCGAAGATCAGTTAAAGGACAACGGCTACATTTTTTACGGCGAGGGCACAAAAAGAGTTGAGGCCGCGCTTGCTGGCACAGGCGGTGTCGCCTTGGTCGAAGAGATCAAGAACTGCCTGCAGACACAGGTCGCGAATATTTCGACAGTTATCATGAACCAGGCGCAGATGACGAAGATCGCTGGTCAGAAATTAGGGACTTAATATTAGGCGGAGGCTCCCCGTTAAAGGGGAGCCTACCCCATTTAGGGAAAACCGTTTCCCTAAACGGGGTAGCTAGAAAGGCCTAACAAGGAGGAAAATATCATGGCAGGAAGTTCAGTAAGTTTAGTGGGGACCCTTTTCCCGGAGCTGGGGCTGGATTCAACGGTGACGTCGGACAGGGTCATTGAGTTTTGGACGGATTTTAAGGGCAAGGTCGCCGACCTGTCGACCCAGCTGGAAAGCGACAGCGATACCATTACGACCTGGGATGGTTTGGTTATGGAGAAAGGCGGAACGGCCGCTACCGTTTGGATAGAGCAATGGTTCGAAGAGCAGCAATTCACGTTCTCACAGCTGTTGAATGCCCTGCAGTTTGAGCAGAGCCTGGAAAAAACCCTTAATCAAGCGATATAAGCAGCATTCAATAAGCAAAGATGTTTTATAACAAGTATTCCAGCTATAATAACATAGACCTTTTAAAGGCGAGCAAGCCCCGCAAGACCTTGACGGCTGATGCGCCCGACATCTCCAACTTTATCACCACCAGCGCCAACCTGAAAAAACTGGCGAATTTTGGCATGTCCCTGCTCGGCTTCTTGCCCGATTTTGAGCGGTTGATGTTCGCCGGCAAGATGAGAGGGACAGAACACTGCATATCGCATGACGTTGATGATTTCGAAGAGACCTGGGTAAGCAACGAGTGGATAGAAGCGTACAATCGTCATAAAGCTTCTGTTGCTGACGCTGAAGCCTGGGGTTTGGAAAATATCGGCTCGTACGACTCGAATGATGATGGCTACATCTCAAACGAAGAGAGTATCCTCTGGGCGCAAGAGGACAGGGGAGACAGCGACCCGGTAAACGACGGCTTTGAAAGTTGGCGCACCGACTGGATCTCCGGCGTGGTCCACCGGACCGCGCCTTTTGAGCGGGCCGGAGATGTCGCCGGCCAGGATGCCGGGGCCTATTTTGAAAATATCGATTTTATGTCCAATACCGGTAATTGTATCAAGCAGAAAGATAATATTACTGCAGACGATGCCCAGGCGCTGGCGTTGGCCGACCGGGCTTATTTTATCGATGGCGGCGCCTATGACCAGAGCTTTAATTTCCTGGATGCGATCGGCGCCGACTGGGACGATGTCAAGGACCTGATGCAGAACACTCTGGGCGGAAAGAGCATTTATAATATCGTGATGGACCGCGATTATCAGGACTTGAGCCCGAGGCAGGCGGCCCTGTTCATCGCTTACGCGTTTGAAAAACGCGAGTCCGCCTGGCAGTGCCTGACCGATGTCTTTGGGCCGGTCACTTCCACCCGCGATGATGAGGCGATGATGGCGGTGGTCGACAGTTTTATCAACAGCAATAACCCGTATGTCAACCACCACGCGCTGTCGCTCTTCCCGTTTTTCCTGGAGATCCAGCACTCGGGGATCAACCGGCTGTCGACTTTTTATGAGAGTGTGGAAGGTTCCGGCTGGGAGGCTTCGGTTTTGGACAAGGCGAGGATGTGGGAATTTGTGCAGTGGATGGGTGGCGAAAGCTATAACAACAGTGATATTGACGATGCGGATAAGACTGGAAAACTTTATGAATTTAGAAACCTCTTTGCCGAAGGGGAAGCCGATGAGGATGCGACAGCTTATAACGCGGTCAATACCTTGATCGATAAGTGGTTCGGCGCGGCTAATCCCGAGAACGGCCGGCCGGTCAGTGAATCCCCCGGTGATGACGCGGAAGTTGCCTTGCCGGATGCCAGTGACAGCGGCTGGGTCAATATCTCCAACCTTTCCGTCTACGCGTATAATAATTCTACGAGCGCTTGGGAAGAAGGTTTTTCCGCCGCCTATGCCTATGTCCCGCATGTTGACCATCCGGCTTATTCCTGGGATAGGAAGTGGGTCAATACATTATATGTGAAGAACTCCGCCGGTACAGTAGCGGAAGTCAACGGCTACGACGCTGGCTGGGCGGATATTATGTATGACCTGTGGTCGCAGGGGGCGATCAACTCCCGCATCAGTCCTTTGGTTGACGGGTCGGGCCACCCAGCATATGCCGCGTCCCAGACCCAGGGACTGATGTCTTTGATCGCCGGAGCGGAGTTTTCAAATAACTGGGTGATCCACGCGGCCGGCATGTTTTCGCGCTGGGGCGTCGGTCTGGATAACAGCAAGATGATGGAAGCCTGGGCGAACAGGAGAGTCGCCTCTGCCAGGGATTCCCAGAACAAGAAAGACTATGCGGAGCGGATGGATGAGCTCCAGTATGAAGAATCTGCTTTGCAGAGGAACGCCCTGAAGAAGGTGGCCGAGAAGAAAACAATGTTCAAGAAAGCTCTGGAAAAGGCCAAGGGGACGAAAAATACGGGCAAAAAGCCTAAAACTCCTTCGAGCAACACCGGATCGGGCGGGGGCAAAAGCGGCGGCAAAACGACATATTCTAATGGCTCTCAATCAGAGTACCAGAAAAGCCTGCAAAAATTCAGCCAGAGGCTGCTGGGCGGGATCAATAAACGGAAAGCCCTGCTCCAAAAAATGAAGAGCGGCGAGTGATAATTTACCTTTAAAACCGCGAAATACACGCAAGTTTTCCCCTTCTAAACTCGATATATAATATAGAGGAAGCATATGAGCGAACTGTCTTTAAATATAGGTATTTCCACCGGCGCCAAGGAGCATGCCATCAAGAAACCGGTGCTGGCGCCCAAGCCCCAGGAAGAGGCTTTTGTGGTCAGCCATGGGGTGAGGGAGTCCGGGTTTGAATGGGTGGAGAATGAAAAGTCCGAAGTCAGCCTGATGAATGAGATCTCCGATACGGAATTGATGTTCACCACCTCGACCACGGATACCGGCGCCAAAGTCGCCCGCTCGGGCGTCTTCTCGCAGGAAATGCTCCAGGACATGAAGAACCGGTTCAAGAAGCTTTTTGTCTCAGCTTATTCCAACGCTTTTTCCCATAACCGCCTGCTGGCCAAGGTGGCCGAATGGATGGTCGGTAATGTCATGGAACGGCTGGCCTTGATGGGGATCTCGATCGCCGAGCTGGACGAGCTGAAAAGCCAGGTCAGGGCGGATCTGATCTCCCAGAATAAAGTGGCTATGGGCCAGGTCGTTTATGATGAGACAATGCTGGAGATAGTCGGATGAACAAGAAGAAAAACGCGCAAAAAAGACTGGTCAATGAACTGAAGAATCAGCTGATGATCCAGGCCGAACGGCTGGGGATTGAGGACGAATATAACCCGCTCTGCCTGGAGGAGATGAAGCTTGATTCGGTCAAAAAGATCATGACCGAATTCTACATGGAGCGGTCAAACCTGGAATACGAGCTGAATATCATGGGCTCCAAGAAAAAAGAGATCCTGATCAAGCTGGAAAGGCTGAACTCTTACATCCGCAAGGCCGTGGGCCTGCACGCGAAACATCTCAGCACTTTTGAAACCCTGATCGAAAAAGCTACCGGCGACCGGAAGCTGACCCAGAAAGCGGTCAGCCGGATCAATCCGGTCAGGGTCAAGGCGGCGGCATAATGAAATTATCGATCTGCATGATAGTCAAGAACGAAGAGCAGGTCCTGGCCAGGACCCTGCCGAACCTCAGCAAGTATGCTGATGAGATCATCCTGCTGGACACCGGCTCAACGGACAAAACTGTCGAGGTCGCGCAAAAGTTCGGCGCCCGGGTCTATAGTTTTGTCTGGAGCAATGATTTTTCCGCCGCGCGCAATGAATCCTTAAAGCACTCAACCGGCGACTGGATCTTATGGATTGATGCCGATGAGTATCTGAAAGAAGAAGACCTGGCCGCGCTAAAAGCGGCGATCAGCGATACGGCCGAGAACGCTTTCCGGCTGACGATCTATGAGTCAAAGTACGAGCAGTGCGAGCAGACGACCGGCTATTTAAGGGAAAAGCTTTTCCGCAACGGTCTGGGCTACCATTTTGAGCGGGCGATCAATGAGCAGCTGTATGACGGCGCGGGCAAGCTGGTCTCGGGCCAGGCTATCCCGGTCGCGATCTATCACTGGGGAAAACACCTGGCCGAAAACCGGATGAACGAGAAACGGGAAAGATATGTCAGGCTTTATTCCGCGTGGCTGGAAAAAAACCCGGACGATCCGTTCGTCCATTTTCTGCTGGCCAATGTTTATGAAGAGCTGGGCCGGCTGGAAGACGCCCTGTCATACCATGATCGGGCGTATCAGCTTGCTCCGACCAAGGTTATCGGCAGGCAGGCGCTGGAGAAAAAGGCCAACCTGCTGCTGCGGGCTAAAAGACTGCCGGAGGCGGCCAAAGCGGCGGAAGCGCTGCTGCAGATCGATCCTCAGAACATTCCGGCCCGGAATGTTTTTGCCAGCATCTACCTGGTCATGGGAAAGATCGACAATGCAATTGAAATTTTGACCGCGGTCATCGGTACCAGGATCCAGGGAGAAGTGGAAAATATCTACCAGACCAAGGCCTGGCCGCACTTTCTGCTCAGTAAAGCTTATGAGCTTAAGGGCGACGCGGAAAAAGCCCGGGAAAACTTTGAGCAGTTCCAAAGCATCACGGGAGTGAATTAAGATGGTAATGCAACAGATAAATCAGCAGCAATTGGCGATCGCCTCCAACCTGGCGGCGCTCGAAAACCTTGACCAGGTTCTTCGTTCCGAGCTTGAACGGAAGATCGATACCGATAATTCCGCTAAAGTTGAAGAGCGGATAATCGATAAAGCCCTGGAAGGCAAGACCGCAAAACTGGGGATCGAGATCCTCGGCGGGTTGGTCGCGAAATTGGCTGACACGCTGAACCCGTCACAAAAGCTCCAGGGCAACCTGGAAAAGGAATTCGGTTTTCTGCTCGACTCCAAAGAAGAAAAGCAACGCGATTCGATCGATATCAGGAATCCGATCACGCGGATGACCAAACCGCAGAACCAGAATCAGCAGCAGTCAGGTTCCGGTGAACAGGGTGGAGATGGGCGCGGCCAGAGTCCTACGGTTGACATTAAAGAATACATCGGCGCTTATTCTCAGTCACTGGTCAACGGTGGAGGAGAAACGAAGAAAAAACTGGAACAGATGGAAAACCGCCTGCTGAGCGAAAAAGGCCTTACTCTGAAAGACCTTCAGAGCATGAAAGTGCAGGTGGCGAACACTGTCCGCACCGAGATAATGAATCAGTTGAAGGATTCTTATCTCAAGCAGGTCCTGGCCAAGAGCAAATCGGTTGAATGGCTGATCGCCCGGAAAGAAGAGAAGGGCATGGTTGATTTCGCGTTCTTTAATGATAATCTCGGCAGCTTTGATTTTGGCGGGTTTGAAGGGAATCTGCAAGGTACGGTCACCAGAGCCCGGGTGGAAACCCACGGCGAACTCAAGGAATTCATTAACGATGAGCTGTCCAAGCAGGTCATGAAAAAGACGATGGGCGACACGAGCAAGGCAGTGGAAAAGGATATTGATTCCCTGATCAAGCTGGGGACGAAGGTCGGCTTTGACTTCCAGTCATTCATGGCGAAGATCCCGGAAATGGCGGATAACCTGGGCGCGGCCCCGACGCTCCTTTACGTCGGCACCGAGACCAACACCAACGACGATCAGCGGGAAAAACACCAGTACCAGTTCACCCGCGAAGAAGAAAAAGAGGTCATGACCGACAAGCTGCGGGCGCTTTACATGCGCCGGGCAATGTACGGCGACCTGCGCACGGTGATGGAAACGCAGTTCAAGATGATCACGACCAAGAACGGGTTGGTCAAGCTGGGCGTCAGCCACTTTGACGAGATCGAGGCTGAGGGGAAGGCGCTGGCCAAAGTGAAGCTGTTCGACATGCTCAATGAAGGCTTTGAAGAACGGGCGACTTATGCTAAACTATCAGGCGAGGCCTGGAAGATGACGGAGCGGAAGATCAAGACCGTCCTCAAGAACCTGGAAAGGCTGGGCATCAACCTGACGCAGGTGGAGCTTAACCAGCTCCGCGACCGGGCGAATTATAAGATGTTCCGCGTGGCGGAGGATGAGCTGGCGCTGCTGAACACGGCGATCGAGTCGCGCGGTGAGATGCTTTACTTGACGCAGAAAAGGAAACTTGCGATTGGAATTGTGGATAGGCTGGCGCAGGAATCAGGTTTTGAGGCGCCGGGACATGAGATCGAGTTGTCGGTAAGAGAAGCATGCTAAAAAGGAGGGAAATAACATGAGCGGCGGAGAAATTGGATCCGGTTCGTTCGGTGTGGATGGGATTAAAAGCGCGGTCAGCGGTCTGGCGAATCTTTCCCAAAAAGCTTTGGAAGTGGTTGCCGAGTTCGAAGCGTTCGTGAAGACGATCGATGCAGCGGTCGAAAAGGATCGGCTGGAAGATATTGCCGCCGAGCTGGAGAGGTTGCGGGCAGCGATAAGCGGAGCTGGCGCCGGCGTCGGCCGGGCCGCATTAGCCAGCCTTGACAGGTTACAACAGGCCCTGGACCAGGCAAGGATCAGCGGTGTTGGCTTTAGCACATCATTGACCACGCTTCAGAACGGTATAGATCGTTTAAGAGACGAGTTGAGGGAACAACTGCCGCCTGTTGGCGCATAATAAGATCTGTGCTACAATAGTCCCGCTATGAAAATCCTCTATGTCGCCCACGGTGACTACTGGGGTTCCACCTGGCCCTATGCTTTTATCGACCAATATATCATCCGCAGCTTAAAAAAGATGGGGCATGATGTTAAAGTTTATGACATCTTCGCCCGGGCTGATATCCTCAAGAATTTTATCCTCAAAGTTGCTAAAGAGCAAAATTTCAGTCAGGACCAGACACTGGCCATTCTCGATGACCGGGCGTCGGCCGACCTGCCGCTGGAAGTGATCAACTACGAGCCGGACCTGGTCCTGCACATTGTCGGCCGCTTAGGTGAAAGGTGCCTGCAGGCGCTGAAGAAGTTAAAGGTCAAGACCGCCATCTGGTTCCTGGATGACCCGCAGGAGATATTAAAGACCTCTAAGATGGGTCTTTTATATGATCATGTTTATACGGTGGAATCGCAGTGTGTTGAGGCCCATCGGCGGGCCGGTTCTAAGAGTGCGGAATTCCTGCCGCTGGGCTGTGACCCGGAGGTCCAGCGCACTTTCCCGGTCGAAGACAAGTATCAGAGCGATATCTGTTTTATCGGTGTCTGTTTCCCGCGCCGCCTGCAGTTCTTTGACGAACTAGCCGATTTCCTTCAAAAGTACTCTGTTAAGATCATCGGCGGCGGCAAGAATATCGGGGCGCCGGGCGACCCCTGGCTGTGGAAAAAGAAATTAAAAAGGGCTGATGTTCTGGAAAAATTCATCATTGATGAGATAGTTTTTCCGGAGGAAGCGGCCAAGTATTTTAACGGGGCGAAGATCAACCTGAATATCCATCGGGCGGCCCAGGATGACAGGTTCCGGGGAGCGCACGATATTATGCCGACCAGCGTTTCCGGCCGGACGTTTGAGATCGCCGGCTGCGGCGCGTTCCAGCTGATCGACGATCTGAGGCAGGATTATAAAATACATTTTAAGGCTGGGGCAGAGATCGTCTCTTTTACCGACCAAAAAGATTTTATGGAAAAGGTCAAGCATTTTCTATCAGCTGAAAATGAGAGAAAACAGATCGCCGCGGCCGCGCAGCACAGGGCTTATGCCGACCACACTTACGAACAGCGCTTAAAAGTGATCTTGGAGAAATGTCAGTAAAAAATTTCTCCGATCAATTTAACTGGCAAGAAGAATTAAACATCTGGCAGCTGAAAGATTTTGCCGGCCTGCCGTATTCCGACGGGGAGAAGAGCGAACAATATCTCCGCCAGGTCCTGACTTCAGCCAGCGATCTCAGCTCGTCATCTTCCGAATTGGCCGGCAAGATCATTGACTGGCCTTCGTGTTATCATCTCTCGCCAAATCGCCCAGTTTTGCTCAAGCCGTTCGCCTGGCAAAAGAACTGGGAAGTCTTGGAGCTGGGCGGGGGCTGCGGAGCACTAACCAGATTTCTTGGCGAGAACTGTAAAAAAGTTGATATGGTCGAGGGGAATCCAACTCGAGCGGCGTTGGCCGCGCTGCGCTGCCGTGATTTGAAGACCGTCGACATCTATGCCGCGCCGTTTAACCAGCTTGATTATGCCGATCGCCGTTATGATGTTGTTACCCTGATCGGCGTGCTGGAATACGCGCACCAATTTAACGGCGCCGAAACGCCCCAATCTTACTATTTATCACTGGCCAGGAAACTGTTAAAAAAAGACGGTGTTCTGGTCGTTGCGATCGAGAATAAATTCGGCCTAAAATATTTTTCCGGCTGCTCGGAAGACCACACCGCGCGCCTGTTCTCCGGGATCGAAGGTTATCCGCCTGACCCGGGCAAGCAGCCGGTAACCTTTGGCCTGCCCGAACTCAAGAGACTGTTGCGGGACTGGGGCTTTAAAAACCAGGAAATATATTTCCCTTATCCGGATTATAAGCTCCCTTCATTGATCGTCAGGGAGGCGGCCTTATTGAATCCGGCGCAAAACTATGGCGAACTGGTTTGCCATCAAGGTTACCTGGATTATTTAAGGAAACGGTCTTATTACTTTTCCGATCGTTTAGCCTCGTATGAATTGGGGAAGGATCAGGCGCTGGGCTTTTTTGCCCCGTCATTCTTGCTGTTTGCCAGCCAGGGCAGCGGCGCCAGGCGTTTTACGGCTTCCTGGGAAGCCAAACTTTACTCTTTGGGCCGGGCGCCGCAATATCAATGTCTGACGACATTTGAAAGTTCCGGCGCCGTAAAAAAGGCTTTCTTGCATGACGTTGACCAGCGCCTGCGCCGGATCAGTTCGCCTAAACATTCTAACTGGATCGCCGGCCAGACTCTCTACCTGTTAATGGCGCGCGCCTTATCCGGCCAGGCTGACCCCAGCTTGTTTTATCACTATTTAGCGATCTGGAAAGATTATCTGTCCAAGAAACGCGTACCGGCAGGGGTGCAGACTTCCGGCTCAAGTAAAAGCGGGATTTATCTTTCCGTTGACGCGCTGGATTCAGTGCCCTGGAATATTGCGTTGACCGATAAGGATGAACTAAAAGAATACGATTTTGAATGGACAATGCCCGCGCCGATCCCCCTGGAATGGGTCATTTACCGCGGGCTTTACTTTTTTATTAAAGACCATTTAGGACTTAAGGGTGTGCTGGATTTTAAAAATATTTTTAAAGTTGAATCTGATCGAGACTTAATTAAATTATTGTCAGGCAAAATGGGGGTCGGGCTGGAAGATTCTGATGTTGAATACTGTCAAGGCCTGGAAAACAATTTTCAACTCCAGGTTGCCGGTCGGGCCTGACCATGCGCTATCTCAAACAATTTGAGTTTGAATTGACCAATCACTGTAACGCGATGTGCGTTTTCTGCCCCCGGTCCGGCTTGACCAAAAAGGGTTTTATGTCTTTTGCCACTTTCAAGGCCGGCGTCGGTGTTGCCAAAGAAAACGACGTCAGGAATTTTAAGATCTCGGGTTTTGGTGAGCCAACGCTGCATAAGGAACTGGTCATGTTCTTGCAATATTTAAAACAAGAGATCCCGGGCGCGTCGATCCTTTTGATAACGAACGGGCAGCTGTTAACGCCGGAACTTTTTGAGCGGCTGTCAGCGGTGCCGGTGGATCGGATAAACATTAGTTTTAACGGCTATGACAGGAACAGCTATGAGAGCCAGATGAAAAGATTGGACTTTGAGCAGGTCGTAGCCAACCTCGGCTATATTGCTGCGTCGGGCAAACAACTCCCGGAGATGCAGATCATCCCGATCTTAAGCCAGGCATTTACGCAGGATGATATCCGGAAAATGCGGCATTTCATGGAATCCCTTGGTTTTACGGAGCGAAACTTAAAATTTCAGTTCACCATAACGTCGCGCTTGGATAAAATCGAGGATAAAGATCTGATCGGCCGGGAAGTGTCGAAAAAGAGAGAGATAATTTGCCTGGCGGGACTCAGTACTTTT
>JAQTLJ010000007.1 GCA_028714935.1 Candidatus Margulisiibacteriota bacterium
AGGGGCTGGTGCCCCAGAACGCCGCGCTCCGCGCCGATCTTCGGCGGATACTGCACGGCGGCAGCCGGCTGCGCGACGGCGACCCGCGCCTCTCCGAAGATGACCGGATAAGAAGCTATCTGACCGATTATCTCAGTTTCCTTGACCGGTTCGAACAGGTGGCCGAAAACCCGAGCCAGTTCGTCTCCGGCGCTGACACCCTGCTGGAAGAGGTGCTGCTGGGGATCGAACAGCTGGACGAGGCGATCGAAGCCGAAGAGAACGACGGCAAGAAAGCGCTGCTGGGCAGGATCAGGGGATCGCTGGTCGCGATCAGGGATGAAATGCAATCACTGATCTCCACGAGAGACATATATCTGCCTGACTTCGCCGAAAAATCGCGCCTCGAAGGCCGCCGCCAGGAGATCTACTCGATCCTGTCCAGCGACAGCTTTGACCGGGAAAGGTTCGAGCTCCTGCGGAGCCGTTTCCCGGATCTTTTATCCAGGCCGTCCCTTGGAGAAAGGACGCTCGACTGGGCCGGCAGCGTCTTCAGCGGGCAGAGCCATGACGTTTCCGGGCCGGAAGGTTATACTGACCGGACAATTGAGCAGGTCCTGAACGCTTACTTTGCCGAGAACCCTGACGGGTCGTTCTCGCTGTCGAATCTTCTCCCTGAACCGGGCGAAGACTCGGCCAGCCTGACGGCGAAGATCGCCCTCTCCCAGTTCGTCAGCAGCATCCCGCGCGAACAGTTCTTGAACCTGCCGTCGATCCTGCCGGTCATGACGCTCGGCTGGGGCCATATGACCGGCGGCATTTTCAGTGTTGTCAGGGATGTCCCGGCTTTTGCCAGCGGCGTCGCCGATTTTGGCGACGTGGAGATCGGCCCGGAAAACTTCCAGGAGATGATGGAGGACACTAACAGCCCGCTCTGGCGCAATTATTACAGCTTCCTCTCCTACCTGGGCGGCGCCTCCGATCAGCACCCGCAGGCGAACATGTCTTCACAGGTTTACATGCTCCTGGCCCAGAGCCAGCGTGAGACTGTCCGCCAGGTCCTCTATCAGCACCTGGCCAGCGCCGACTGGAGGAACGCTGATACCCTGCCGATGAACCAGGTTGACCGGCGGACAATGGGCGCGTTCCTGGAGTATGTCGGCGAAGACTTGTTCCCGCGGCTCCACAGCGCGCGCATGCAGCAAAGGATCAATTATTTATATCAAACCGGCAGGATCCCGCTTAATTACGAACAGCTGATGGCTTACGCTAGTGAAGAAAGCCGGCAGGCCCTGCTAAACAGCCTGCCTGAAGGCAATTTTGAGCTCTTCGATTCCGCCCACGATTCCGAGCACCGCGAAGCGGCCGTACTGCTGGAAACAGTTTTAAGGGTCGTCGGCGAGCTCAACAATGTCCGGGCGGTCGATAACATCGACCTTTATTCCATGACCTATTTCGATCCGATCTCGGATTACCAGTCGGCCGTTCTCCAGTACCAGGCTAGTGATAATGTAGATATTCCCCGGCGTATCCCGGTGATCCACTATTCGGAAAATCCTGATGTCGGCGAAGTCAGGGTAGCTAATACCCCGATTTTCGGCGCTTTGGAACAGCTTGGGGTTGACGGCGTTGACTGGCTCGACCTCTACGGCGCAGAGGCACTTGATGGCCTGGCTACCGAATTCCTGGATGACCCGCTCGACTTCGGCTGGGATGCTGCGGTCGGCTCCGGCGGTTTCGCCGTCAACTTCGGCATGTTCATGGGCCGGCAGATCGAAATGGGCTACACCAATATCTGGCGGGGAAGCGGCGAACTCCTCAGCGCTTTAATGGACCTCCAGAGCGGCGACCCGAGCGCCAGGACAAGAGCGATCAACGCCCTCCAGCGGGCCGCTCAGGGCATTGCAGACACAACCGGCGCTTTTACCGTCTACGAAGTCATCCCGTGGATATTCTATGCCGATGTCTTGAGCGAGATCGAGAACGGTAACTACGCCGCCGCTTTCGGCAAGTTCATCGCCATCACCGCCATGACCCTCCGTTCTTTCCGGACAACCTACGATGTCGTCAGGACGCTGGCAACCAGGGGATTAGCCACGATCGAATGGACCGGGCTCGATTCTTCCAGAGGCCGCTTCCGGATAACAATCAATGACCGGGAAACGGCACAAGCTTTGTATGAAGAACGGATGGCGCAATACGAAGAAATGTACAGCCGGCATATTCAGGGAAGGACCGGTCTCCGGCTCCTTACCTACCACTTCAATCCGTTCGCGCTCGGCCACGATATCATCACCGGCGCGCAGGCCAGATACGCCAGGATCAGGGGTGCTGCCAGTTACATGTCGGGTGGTATGGAAGTCAGTATTGCCGACTCACCTGTCCAGATCAGGCTGGAATCCGAAGGGCCGAGCGCCAATAACACCTGGACATCGGTAGCCGAAGTCAGGACCGATGTCGGCCTCTTCATCACCCGGGGAATGCGTTCGATCAGGCATCTAGGCGGCGTTCCGCGGCTCATCGTCGACCAGTTCGCCAGCGGCACCTCCGGCAATTTTCGTCTCAGCCCCGAGGCCGCCGCGACCGCCAGTGACATCTTCACCGCGGCGGAACTGAACCCGGAAGCAACTTTCCGGGTCGGCAATGTTGAAGTGACCGGCGCTCAGCTGACCGAGGCGCTTTCGGCAGAAGGTATCTCTCCTGAGACGCCGATTGAATACGAAGGGCGAACGATCTCTGTCGGCGAACTGATGGTTTATGACATGACAGAATCGACTTTAATCAGGATCTGGGAGAACCCGGCAACTGACTTCACCTTAAGGATCGGCCGGGGTGCTCAGGCTTCCGAGCTCACGATCAACGGACAACTCTACCGTCAGCTGGTTGAAGCCCGCGCCGCCGGCGATCTTGGCCGGTTCCGGCAGTTGATCGAAGCCCATGGCCAGCAAACCGGCCAGCCCTTTTCGGGCGGCTCGATCGAACAGCTCTACGACGCGTTCGAAACACCGGCGCAGGTCTACACTCTCAGGACTGACACCCTGGCCATGATCACCCCGGAAGGCGTAACGCCTTTTAACCTGACCAGCTTTGTTGAAGACCTCGCGGCCGGCAGACGGCTGGCTGACAGGCTCACTATCGAGACCGCAGCCGGCGCCCAGACCATCACCGGCCGGCAGTATCTGGAAATCGTATATAACATCATCGAATCAAATGCTTACGATCCGCGCCTCGGCGCGGCGCAGAATTACGAGCGGATCAGGGCCTCCCTCCTCCGCTCCGGCCGCGCGATCATTAGCCCGGAAGTCGACGCCCAGGTTTTCGCCCTGTCCCAGCAACGAATGCCGACGCCTGAGCTCGTCGGCCTCATGAACCGGGCTGGAAGCAGTCTCCTCTGGGGACAGGTCAGGGGCGTTTTCCGCTACCGCTATGCTGATGAGTCTTTCTTTAATAATGAACTGAATCCGGGACAGGCCAGGAGATTGTACCAGGGTTTCCTGCGGCTTTTCGGCCAGTCCCGTTTGCCGGCGCCTCTCTACCGCAGCTGGCGGGACGTTTTCAATCAGCTGGAAAACAGCTCGCTGGTTAGGCGCTACGCCTCCCTGCACGAAGGGATGAGCGTCGCCAAGGCCAGGATCAGGCTCGCCCAGCGGATCTACCAGCAGTATGTCACAGGCCGGACCCAGAGAATGATGGAGCTCTTGCGCGAAGTCGCCACTCGTCCCGACGGTCCCCTGACGCCAGAGGAAAGGGCCAGATTCGAGACCCAGGGCGCCCTGGAGCGCGGCATCCTGCGCGGCAGCCGGGTCTACCAGCGAGTGCTCGCCGCGGAGAGAGGGACTTTTGTCGACGGCCTGACCGAATTCAACAGTTCATTCAATCTGGAAGACCAGGTGGAAACCGTCTTCGAGGCCGAACACCTAGCGGTCGAACCGACCGGCACCGAAGTCGAGCCGCTCCGCTTTGCGGAAGACGTGCCAGTGGAACTCCAGCGTGAGTTAAGATCAGAACTGCTGGAACGGAACGTTCGGTTGTTCAACCAGGGATCGGAGCCTCTCACCCGCGCCCAAGTAGAAAGAGCGCTCAGCGGCCTCCGCTCACTGCCCGAATCACCGGTCAGCCGCGTCATGGTTTTAACCGAGGCCGAAGGCGGTTTTATCCGGACCAATATCCTCAATCTCCCCGAAGGAACATCGGTCCAAAAAACACCGGAAGGGCGTTTCCGCATCTATGATACAACGACCGGACAGACTGTCCTGTCATACCGGGTCGAGAACAGCGCCTTGGTTGAAGCGGCCGGCGAAGCACCGACCGCCGTCGAAATGGCGCACGACGGGGTCGCCCAGGCGAATATCGACCGGATAAGCAGTCTGCGCGAAACGCTGAGGGTGGAAATTTCCGAAGTTACAGCCGAGGCCCAGGCCCGCGCCGATTTTGTCGACGCAGCCAGGGAGATCGCCCGCGCTACCGGCGTCAACCCCAATGAGATCAACAGCCCCGAAGATATTGAGCGCCTGATGACCGATGGTTATACGGCCCTGGGCCAAGGTATCGAACCCGAAGAATTCTTGCGGCGACTCTCAACGCCTGAAGGCGCAGCCTTCTTGAGAACAGAAAACGGCGCCCGCTTCTCGCAATGGCTGACCAGTGAGCAAGGCCGGGCGGCCATCGCAGAAGGCCCGGCTTCATTTGTTACCGGCCTGGTTATGATCGCCGGTGTTGAGGGATTGATCCATATCATTCCCGGGCTGAATGATTGGTTCGAAGATCATCCCGGCGCCAGGTTTGCTGTTGTTATGGGCTCAGCCCACCAGGGTGGCGCCATGGCTAATCCGCTGGTCAGGTCAATGCTGTCCAGCGCCGGCCGGGCGGATATCGCTGTCCACCTGCGGGCGATAAGACAGCTGGCCAGCGGCAACACTGCCTTATTCAGGGGATTCCTGGAATTAAGATACGGCACGCAAAGCACCGCCGCCTTGATCGGCCGCGGCGCCAGAGCAACCTGGGGCCCGGCCGCTATGGGCAGCCTCTTTAGAGGATTGGGCCATATGTGGGTCGCCGGCAAAGCTTGGGATGCTTCCATGGAAGCTTTTGGCGCTGACCAGGACAGCATTTTCCGTCACCAGTATGTTAATTTTGCCGCCTCCATGGGATTGCCGATCGCGGCCAGTGGCGGGATTAGCTCTCTGGTCTCTTTCTTAGAAGCCAGAGGCTTAGTCGGGGCCGCAGGTGCAGTCGGCGGAGCGGCCACTATCGCCGGTGCTGTCCTGGCCGGTATCGGCATCGGGCTCGGCGGCATCGAGTTGATCTATTCTTTTGCTACCGGTTCTTATCAGGCGTCAGTGCATACCAGGCTGACAGAAAGACTGCTGGAAGGAGATACGCTTAACTGGTTTGACGCGCTTAGGGCACATGTTTATTCCGATAACGCGGTCGGCTGCCGTCTGCTCAACGCGGCGCTCGCTTTATTCCGCCCGACTGACTATCCGACCATGGAAAGGATCATCACCAGCATTCCTCTGGTCGGCGGCTCCCTCTGGTACGGGCTGTTGAACGGAGGAACGGCTGATGTCGGCGGCAGTGTCTGGGCCGATCAAATCTTGTCCGCCGCTGAAGGTGTCATCTATGATGACATGGAACAGTCCGGACAAATGGATGAGTTTTGCCGGCAGTATTTCCAGAGCCTGGTCCAGCCGGGCGATACGCCCGAAACTTTTGCCGCCCGTATCCAAGAACTCCTGGGGCAGGAAGTCGAGCTCACTTCCCAGGAAGAAAGCGCTTATGAATTTATCCGGCAGGTCATGCAGAATAACGGCCAGTTCGAGTCATCTGAGACCGGCGAAACCATTCAGGTCGGTGAGCTGGGACTGCAGGATCCCGCCCTGCTCACGGAATTACAGCAGAGATTTTTCAGCGACTCCGGCAGCGCTGCGGTCGAAGCTTTCATAGAAAAAGTCCAGCTCAAGATGGTCCAGGACCAGATCAAGTCAATGCATATGATCGACCTGGAAGAGTTTGACGAAGATACGCTGGATACTATCGCCAATCATCGCGTCGGCACGCTTGATGACTCGAGCTGGGAGGAATGGCGCACTCGCTTTCACGCTGAAAGGCAGCGGCTGCTCTCCCTCAATGACCACATCCGCGCCATGTTCGATGAAGATGGGGTTATCAACGGTACTGCTATGGACGATTTCATGGGTTGGGTCTTTGGGGGGGAAGAAGGCACGTTCGAACAGAGCTTGGAAGCGGCCCAGACCCGCCGGGTCGCCGAGCTGCTCACCCAGCAGCAGCAGATCACCGATATGGTCCTCTTGGTCATCCAGGAGCGCTCCGGCGCTACCGTCACTATCCCAGCCGGGTTCCAACAGCTCCATGATGAGGTCAGCGCCGCCTATGACCAGAGAATTACCAGCGAGCATCCGACTGATGATGCGCTGAGGGCACTGGTCGGCAGCCTGCTGGAGACAACCGAGGCTGATGCCGAATATCTTAATGATGACTGCACAGTCAATATTAACCACCCGATCGCCCAGGAGCTTCTCCAGCAAGCAGAAGAGTCTAGACAGGCGGAAACCGTCTCGCACTTTGGAGAGCTGAGCGCAGAAGAGCAGCGCGTAGTACTGGCCGGCCTGAGGCTTGAATATATGCTGAGTGATCGGTCGGAAGAAACTGCCAGCGCCCTCTCCCAGCTGGGTGACGATCTGAGCTGGTTAAATGACGAAGCATATATGAACGAAATGAATGATATCGTGGCCTTGATCAATAACTCAGAGCTTACGGGCAACCAGCTTGATGCCCTTAAGCTGGCTTCTACCTACCGGCTACTGGCCACCGAGGGCGGGAATGCCGAAGCTTAATTAGGATAATTGGGGCAGCGGTTAATCCCTCGATAAACTCGGGACTAATCGCTGATATGAACGGGCCGGCGTTTAACAGGCACGTCGGCCCCTTGATATCAAACTTGGGACATCGAGCAACGTCGAGATGCAGGCCCGTTGCCCCTTTAAATAAATATTATGGAGGAAAACATGAACACGATCGAAGACAACCAGTTCCCGCCAGTACTCCAGCCATATCCGCAGTGCGAAGCTGAAGAAGAGCCGCTTGAGTGGTGGGAACCAGCTGACGCGGCGGAAACGGCAGAAGGCGGTTTCGCTCCGGAATATTCCGCTCCTTTTGATCCCGCCGCGATCGAATGTTTTGACCCGTTTGCAATTGCTTTGGCGCGCACGCCGCTCGACCAGCTGAGGAATGACGCGGTCCTGGGACGGCTCGGAGTCTTTGAAGCCGAATCAAGCTTGCAGGCTTTTCTTTCGTCCCCGGCGACTGTGCCGATCGAAGAGGACGTCAACGCCGCTGCGGCGATTGACGCCTATGTCCAGGTCTTTGAACTTCTCTATTATTTAGAGAACGATAACGCTGACCTTCCCGGCCTGGCCGAACGGATCCAGGCTTTGCGCGAGGCTATCTCCGACCGGCTCGTTGCCAGAGCGGGCCAGACCGAAAGGGGCAGAGCCCTGATCAGCGCGATCAACGAAGAGATCAGCGGGATCGGCATGGCGCCGATCGTCGTGCCGCCCATTGAGGTCGCCGCCCGCGTGACTTCACCAGAAAATGAGTCGCAGCCGGAACCGCCGCCCGCCGCACCGGAAGACGAGGAAGAAGAAGAGACTGTTCCCAAAGAACCCGCCCAGGAAGAGAGCAAAGAAGATACCGAGGGCGCTGCCGCGCCGGCTTATTCCGGATATTCACCACCCGCCCCCGGCGGAACAACTTCGACCGCCCGACATGAAGACTCTTCGGGATTAATAATTAAAGAAGAAACTCCGCTCGAGCAGAGTTTGCAGCAGTTATTCAGCCGGCAGATCTATAAAGTCAGCGAGCTGGTTTTCCAGTCCGCCCTGCGGCGCCTGAGGGAGTTGAGTGACGCTGCCCGCCGCCTACCCTGGTGGCCAGTTTAACTGGCGTCCGCCTAACAAGTGAAAATGCAGGTGAGGGACGGCCTGGCCGGCATCCCGCCCATGATTGACCACGATCCGGTACCCGGTTGCTTCGATCCCCTTTTCTTTGGCGATCTGCTTAATGACCGCAAATATACTATTCACTTCTTTACAATCGACAATTGAATCAACATGCTGTTTGGGGATCAGAAGGATGTGGACCGGCGCCTGCGGCGCGATATCATTAAAAGCCAAAACTTTCTCATCTTCGTAAACGATCGCTGCGGGGATCTCCTTGGCGGCGATTCTGCAGAAGAGACAGCTCACTTTACTTCTTCGCCGGAAAGGAAGCTTTTGATCTTCTGTTTTATCAATGCGGTCTTAGAGAGGATCTCCGCCGCTTCGGCGCGGGACAGGTCGGTATTCGGCTCAAAGTCTCTCCCGCCCAGGTAGTCAAGCATCCCCTCGCCTTTTATTGCGGCGACCGAAGGTGAAGCCCAGTGGTCCTTTCTCATATCCGGGAACGGTTTTTCTTCCAGCTTCGGTTTTACATAAACACCGGTATATTTGGCCAGGACAACCGCCGCTTCCGCCCGGGTGATCTTCTGGTTCGGCCGGAAAGTTTTATTCGGATAGCCCTTGACATAGCCGCGATTAACCGCGATCTCCACATAGGGCGCCAGCCAGTCAGTCGTTTTTATATCTTTAAATACTTTCTTTTCGGCCCCTTTGACCTCAAAACCTTTTGCCTTGACCAGCAATGCCGCTAGCTCGCCGCGCGTCAACGCTTTATCCGGTTTAAATGTTCCGTCAGGATAACCGCCCATGACACCCAACGTCGCCAGATATTGGATCGGCCCTTTAGCCCAGTATTCTTCCGGGATGTCAGAGAATTTGATAAGCTCCGGCTTGCGGGCGACTTCGGCCAGCGGGATCGCCCCTTCCTTCTTCAGTTTTTCCCTGATCGCTTCCTCGACGATCTTCTTCTCCGGCCCGCGGTAACCGAAAGAGAAGAAATGCGTCGTATTCTCGGTCAGGTCACCGAACTGGTGGTAAGCGTAATCAAAAGTAAAGCCAGAGAACTTGATCCCCACCCCGGCAGTTAAATTACTGTCTACGCTGGTCCCGGTTTCAGTCGCTCTTGGTTTTTGGTCAATACCCAACCTGAAAGCCAGGGCATCCACAGGCCAGTATTCCAGGCCGGTATGCCAGACGGTCGGCCGGTTCTCGCCCCGGCCGGATTCATAATCCAGTTTCAGGCTCAAAGCCTGGCTGTCGCTCGCGCGCATCCCCGCCGGGCCCAGAAGCTTGAACGATCCGCCCAACCTGGCAGCATATGGGATAGATTCTTCTACGCCGTTTTTCTGCCAGGTGAATTTGCCGCCGAACGCCATCGGCAGGCAATTGTTCAGCGTCAAGCCGAGCGCTGACCAGGAGTTTATATCCCATAACACCCCAAGGTCAACATCCATCCCCGAGCCGTTCGCCCCCTGCATGCTTGACCCGCCGCCGGAAAAACCCTGGAGAAAATATTTTAAGCTGCCGCCGAGCGAAATGTTATCGATCCTCCCCCGCAGGAAACGTCCGAGGTTTGAGCCGTAAGTAAAATAGATAATGCTGGAGCTGTAATCGCTAACTCCGACCTGGGTGACCGCCGCAGTCGAGCCCGAACCGGTGATCTCGGTTATCGGGATCCCGCCGACCGCAGCATTCACATAACCGATCCCAAACCGACCGATCGGGGCGCTTTCGGCGGCGCCGACCAGGATATAACTGACATCGCCCATTAAATTGCCGCTCATGCTGATAATGTTCAGGTTGGGATTTTGGTCCAGGGCGGCCGGATTAGTAAAAATAGCGGAGGCGTCATCGATCCCGCCGATGCAGGCCTTGCCCATCCCCAGCGGCCGCGCCCCCACGCCGATATCGCCGATGTCAACCACGGCCTGCGCGGCAAGACCGGCCAGCAATAAGCAACAACCAGCGAAAAATAAACGCTTCATTTGAAATTATTATCTCGCGAAGCGATTTCAATGTCAACAGTAATTGTGTTAGAATAAATTGATGCTTTCCAAGATCAGGAACTTCTCGATCATCGCCCATATTGACCACGGCAAGTCGACTTTAGCCGACCGCTTGCTGGAATACACCGGCACGATCGAAAAACGAGACATGCGCGCCCAGGTCCTGGACACGATGGACCTCGAGCGCGAGCGCGGTATCACCATTAAAGCCCAGGCGATCAGGATGCAGTACCAGGACTATGTTTTAAATCTGATCGATACACCAGGACACGTTGATTTTTCCTACGAAGTTTCCCGTTCGCTGGCCGCTTGCGAAGGAGCATTGCTCCTGGTCGACGCTTCCCAGGGGATCGAAGCCCAAACGCTGGCCAACTACCATCTGGCGCAGAGCAATAAACTGACCGTGATCCCGGTCATCAATAAGATCGACCTCCCCGGCGCCGAAGTGGAGATGACCAGGAACGAATTGATCAAAACGCTCGGCTTTGCTGAAGACGAGATCATCCTCGCTTCGGCCAAGGAAGGGCGCGGCATCGATGAAATAATTAACGCGGTCATCAACCGGATGCCGCCGCCGGCCGGCGACCCCAGCGCCCCGCTCCAGGCGCTGATCTTCGATTCACATTATGATCCTTACCGCGGCGTTATCATTTATATCAGGATCGTCAACGGCATGCTCCGCAAAGGCGATCAAATATTACTTATGGGAACAGGCAAGGAATTTGAGGCGCTGGAGATCGGGACGCTGCGGCTCGACCTTATCCCCTGCGATAGCCTCTCAGCCGGCGAGGTCGGTTATCTTATCGGCAATATAAAAACTATCGCGGATGCCCACGTCGGCGATACCGTGACCAACGCCAGAAAACCAGCTTCCCAACCCCTGCCCGGCTACCAACCGATCAAACCAATGGTCTTCTGCGGCTTTTACCCGATCAACGGCGAAGATTACGAACTGCTCAAGGAATCGATCGAAAAGCTCCAGCTCAACGACGCCGCTCTTTTTTATGAGCCGGAAACTTCCGCCGCCCTCGGCTTCGGCTTCCGCTGCGGTTTCCTTGGCCTGCTGCACCTGGAGATCACCCAACAACGTTTGACGCGCGAATTCAACATCGGCCTGATCGCCACCACGCCAAACGTGGTCTATAAAGTCAATTTGAACAGCAAGCAGCCAATCTATATCGATAACCCGACCAAGCTCCCCGACGTCTCAGCGATCGCCTCGATCGAAGAGCCGTATCTCAAGGTCAGCATCTTCACCCCAGCCGATTATGTCGGCGCGGTAATGACGCTGGCGACCGAGAAGCGCGGGACGTTCATCAACCTGGAATATCTTGATCCCAAAAGAGCGATCATCACTTATGAGATGCCGCTGGCTGAAGTGATCATCGAATTCCATGACCTGCTGAAGTCGGTCTCCAAAGGTTACGCTTCCATGGATTACGAACAGATCGGCTACCGGGTTTCCGACCTGGTCAAACTGGATATCCTGATCAACCATGAGCCGGTCGACGCCCTCTCCTTTATCGTCCACCGCGACCGCGCTTTTTATTACGGCAAAAAGCTGACCGAACGGCTGGTCGACGAGATCCCCAAGCATATGTTCTCCATCCCGATCCAGGCGGCGATCGGCGGCAAGGTCATTGCCCGCGAAACGATCAAGGCCAAGCGGAAAGACGTCCTGCAAAAATGTTACGGCGGCGACATCACCCGCAAACGGAAACTTTTGGAAAAGCAGAAAGAGGGGAAAAAGAAAATGAAGCTGATCGGCAAGGTGGAAATTCCCCAGGAGGCGTTTTTGGCCGTGCTCAGGATAGGCAAATGACCTCCCTTTACATCCACATCCCATTCTGCAAGCAAAAATGCAATTACTGCGATTTTGTGTCGTACGCGGGGAAAGAACACCTGATTGATGAGTACGTAGAAGCTCTCTGCCGGGAAATACGATCGCAACCCGCGACTCGCGACTCGCTTGCCTCGAGCGAAGTCGAGAGGCGACTCGCAACCATCTACTTCGGCGGCGGCACCCCGACCCTGCTCGAGCCACGGCATTTTGATAAAATAATAAAGAACCTTAATTCGTCATTCGTAATTCGTAATTCGGAATTCACAATCGAGTCCAACCCCGGCACCACCGATCTGGCAAAGCTCAAAGCTCTGCGTTCCCTCGGCATCAACCGTCTCTCGATCGGCGTTCAGTCATTCAATGACAAACATTTATCAACACTTGGCCGCATCCATAACGCTAGTGAAGCTATCAAATTCTACGAGGATGCCCGCACCGCCGGCTTCGACAACATTAATCTCGACCTGATGTTCGCCCTCCCCGGCCAGACTCTCGAGGAATGGAAAAGAGATCTCCACACAGCTCTTGACCTGGGGCCTGAACATCTTTCAACTTATAATCTGCAGATTGAAGAAGGGACACCCCTTTGGGAAAGGATGAAACAGCCCTCACCCGACTCCCTTAAGACTCTCACCCTCTCCCAGAGGGAGAGGGTTCTTCGCGCAGGCACCTTCTCCCCCTGGGAGAAGGTGAGAGTGCTCAGCAAATCGGATGAGGGCATTAGATTTCCCTCCGAAGAAGAAGAACTCACAATGTACAAATACACAATCGAAACATTGACCGCGGCGGGGTACAAACATTACGAGATCTCGAATTTTGCCAAGGCGGGATTTGAATGCCGGCACAATATTAACTATTGGAAGAATGGCAGTTTTATCGGTATCGGAACCGGCGCAAAGTCTCAGATTATTCCTGATGAACGCAACACTATTTTCCTGGGCCTCCGCCTCCTCGAAGGTTTACCAGTTGAGAACTTTGCCGGCTACGAAAAAGAGGTCGCCGGTCTTATCAATGACGGTTTACTCGAACGTAACAACGGTCATTATAAACTGACCCGCCAGGGTCTTTATCTCGGCAATCTTGTCTTCGAGAAGTTCGTCTAATTCGCATTACGCATTACCCTATTCCCAGCTCTTGACAGGCCGTAAGAATTATTGCTATAATTAGCACTCCAAAGGAGAGAGTGCTAATGCCTGTCAAACAGCTTGAATTGGACGAGCGCAAGAAACGGATCCTGGAAGCGATCGTGCGGGATTATCTGCATACCGCCGAGCCGGTCGGCTCGCGCACGATCTGGCGCAGTTACATGCCCGACCTCTCCCCCGCCACCATCCGCAATGAGATGGCGGACCTGGAAGCGATGGGCTTTATCGTCCAGCCGCATACTTCCGCCGGCCGCATCCCGACCGATATTGGTTACCGTTTTTACGTTGACCACCTGATGAAAAACCGGCAGCTGACGGTCAAAGAAGAGGAGCTTATCAACGAAGGATTAAAGACCGTCCATAACGATGTCGAAGACGCCCTTCACCAGACTTTAAAGCTCCTCTCCCACCTGCTCGAATACGCTTCAGTGGTCGCGACGCTGAACAATAGGACCAGGGTCTACTCTTCCGGTTTTTCTCACATGCTCAAACAGCCGGAATTTTCCGACATCAACTTTACGCGCCATGTCATGGAGATCGTCGAAGAAGAAGACTTGATGGCGGAAATGGTGCGCGAATATACCACCGAAAAAGGCGTGACTATCAGGATCGGCTCGGAAAACAAATTCAAGGAAGTCAAGAATTGCAGTGTGGTCATGAGCTCATATGAAATGAAAGATACCGCTTCGGGCGGGATCGGCGTTATCGGTCCGACCCGGATGAGCTATGCCCGCGTCGCCAGTATTTTAGAGACTATATCGCGTCGCCTCGATAAACTCACGGAGGAATAACGATGGCTGAAGAGCTGCAGGAAGTGCAAAAGGAACTGCCCCCGGAAAAAAGCGAACTGGAGCTGGCAAAAGAAGAGCTGGCCGAGACCAAAAACCGCCTGCTCAGAGCTCTGGCAGACTTTGATAATTATAAAAAGCGCTCGGCAATTGAGCGCGAGCAGTTCGTTCAGTTCGCTAATGAGGAGCTGATCACCGCCCTTCTCCCGATCTTGGACGGTTTTAGCCGGGCACTTAAGCACCAGACCAGTGCGGCAATGACCAAAGGAGTGGCTCTGATCAAGAAACAGCTAGAAGATGTTTTGACCAAGCACGGCGTCAAGGAGATCGAAGCACTCGGCAAGCCTTACGACCCGAATGTACACGAGGCGATACTGCAAAAGGAGCATAAAGGTCCGGAAGGCGTGATCATCGAGGAAATGCAGAAAGGTTATTCTTTACACGGGAGGGTCATACGCCCTTCCATGGTAATCGTCAGTAAGAAAGGAGAAAAATAACATGGCTCAAGAAAAGATAATCGGGATCGATCTGGGAACAACCAACAGCTGCGTGGCGGTGATGATGGGCGGGGAACCGACCGTTGTCGCCAATTCGGAAGGCGGCCGGACAACACCGTCGATCGTCTCGTTCATGAAAGACGGCTCGCGCGTTGTCGGCCAGGTCGCCAAACGGCAGTCGATAACTAACCCCGAACATACGGTCTCTTCGATCAAGCGCTTCATGGGCCGCCGGTTCGATGAGATCGGCAGCGAGCTGAAATACGTCCCCTACACCGTCACCAAGGGCGGCAAGGATGAGGCCAAAGTAAAGATCGAGGATAAAGATTATACCCCGCCGGAGATCTCCGCCATGATCCTGCAAAAGATGAAACAATCGGCGGAAGACTTCCTGGGCGAACCGGTTAAGAAAGCGGTCATCACCGTCCCGGCTTATTTTAACGACAGCCAGCGGCAGGCAACCAAAGACGCCGGGACGATCGCCGGGCTCGAAGTTGTCCGCATCATCAACGAACCGACCGCCGCCTCCCTCGCCTACGGCATGGATAAAAAGAAGAACGAAAAGATCGCCATCTACGACCTGGGCGGCGGGACTTTTGACATTTCCATCCTGGAGCTGGGCGAAGGCGTCTTTGAGGTCAAATCGACCAACGGCGATACCCACCTGGGCGGCGATGATTTTGACCAGCATATTATCAAATGGCTGCTGGAAGAATTCAAGAAAGAACAGGGTATCGATCTCGGCAAAGACCGGATGGCCATGCAGCGCCTGAAAGAAGCGGCGGAAAAAGCTAAATGCGAACTTTCTACCGTCATGGAAACAGAGATCAATCTCCCCTTCATTACCGCCGACCAGAACGGCCCCAAACATCTTGTCTTGAAGCTCAGCCGGGCAAAGTTGGAACAGCTGGTCGGAGATCTCATTGAGCGGACGACCGGTCCCTGCAAACAAGCGTTATCCGACGCAGGTCTCTCAGGGAACCAGATCGACGAAGTCATTCTGGTCGGCGGGCAGACGCGTATGCCCAAAGTCCAGGAAGTGGTCAAGAATTTCTTCGGCAAAGAGCCGCATAAGGGTGTTAATCCAGACGAGGTGGTCGCCGTCGGCGCCGCCATCCAGGGCGGCGTGCTTGCCGGAGAAGTCAAAGAGATGGTCCTGCTCGATGTCACCCCGCTGACGCTGGGGATCGAAACCCTGGGCAGCGTCATGACCCCGCTCATCGAAAGGAACACGACCATCCCGACTTCCAAAAGCCAGGTCTTTTCTACCGCCGCTGACGGCCAAACTTCCGTCGAGGTCCATGTCCTCCAGGGCGAACGGCCGATGGCGGCCGATAACCGGACGCTCGGCCGGTTCCATTTAGACGGCATCCCGCCCGCACCGCGCGGTATACCTCAGGTCGAGGTCACATTTGATATCGACGCCAATGGCATCCTCAACGTCAAGGCCAAAGATAAAGGGACGGCCAAAGAACAGAAGATCACCATTACCGCCTCCTCTGGCCTCTCCAAAGACGAGATCAATAAGATGAAAAAAGAGGCGGAAGCACACGAGACGGAAGATAAAAAACGGAAAGAAGAGGTCGACCTCAGGAACCAGGCCGACGCGATGTGCTACACGGCCGAAAAGACGATGAAAGAAGCCGGCGAAAAAGTCGATGCCGCGACCAAGGAAAAAGTCGACTCAGCGATCGCGGAAATGAGAAAAGCGCTCGAAGGCTAGGATGCCGATGTTATCAAGAAAACCTTCGATGCCCTGCAGAAAGAGGTCTACGATATGTCCGCTAAGATCTACAAGGAAGCCGGACCGACTCCTCCCCCGACCGAGGAAGCAGCGCCCAAGGACGAAGAAGACAAGACCATTGACGTATGAAGCGTGATTACTATGAGATCTTGGGAGTATCAAAAACTGCCGGGCAAGACGAGATCAAGCGCGCTTACCGCAACCTGGCGCGCAAATACCACCCGGATGTAAACAAAGAAGCCGGTTCTGCCGATAAATTCAAGGAGCTCAACGAAGCCTACCAGGTCCTATCAGACCCCAACAAACGCTCACAGTACGATTACTTTGGCACCGCCGGCGGACCGAGCCAGGGCGCCGGCTTCGAGGGCTTTGACTT
>JAQTLJ010000008.1 GCA_028714935.1 Candidatus Margulisiibacteriota bacterium
AATCAGAGCCGGGACGTAGAATACCTAAAACAGCACCGCGATCTGCTGCTTAAGCATATCGATCGTATTACCGGGATCATCCAGATGATGCTTAGTATTGCCAAGGAAAAAGCGAGGCAAGAGATCGATATCGACCTGAATGAGATCATTGATTCTTCTCTCCAGTTAGTTCCGATCAGCCGGGTTAAACTAGTTAAGGACCTGGAGCTGGTGCCGCTGATCAAGGGGGATCCGATTGAGATCGAAGAGGTCTTCGTCAATCTGATCCAAAATGCGATCCAAGCGATGCCGGAAGGAGGGATATTAAAGATCAGAACCTACATAGATGAGGGGCGGGCGGTGGCGGAAGTTTCCGACACTGGGAAAGGCATACCAGCAGAGATCCGCGAAAAGATATTTGACCCGTTCTTTTCCACCCGACATGAAGGAGTAGGGCTGGGATTATCGATCGCTTACCGCATTATCCGCGAGCACGGCGGGGATATCAGGGTCAGCAGCGAGGAAGGCAAGGGGACGATCTTTAAGCTCTTATTTTGATCTGAATTCTTCTCTTTTGCCGATATGTTTTTCAAAAGTATCGAGGACCATTTTTCCTTCTTTGCCGGCAAAAAAATTCTCGATGGTGAGGATCAGATCTTCTGACTTGAATGGTTTCTTGATGTAGTTGATCACGAAGCCGGAGGTCGCTTTGTCCCATTTTTCCTCATCTTCCCAGGCGGTCAGCATCGAAACGCCGATATCTTCCCCAAAATCTTTGCGGATCTCTGCCAGCAGCTGCAAACCGTCCATTTCCGGCATTTTAATGTCGAGGAAGATCAGGCGAATGCGGTTGCCGCCCAACCCCATGAAGATCTTGTTTTTCTTAAGATGCTCGAGCGCTTCGGCGGCGGAATAAGCGGTCAGGACCTCATATTTACCGGTATCTTTGATTAAACTGGCGATAACATTGGCGACGTCTACCTCGTCGTCGACGACCATGATCAAAGGTTTTGACATTGCCTTTTACCTCCGCGGTAATTCTCTCATAAAAACAAAATCTCGTCAAACAGGTTGTGGTATAATGCCGATAGATGCGGATATTAATTAGGTTGATAATAGGCTTGAGCCTGGTTGTTGTTTTCTTTTTTATTATTGCTTTTTCTTTTCAGAGGGCAGGCGAAGAATCGCGGCCCGGGAAAAAGCGGGGTTCAGATAAAGGGATCTACGTGACCGCCTGGGTAGCGCAAACACCCGCCCGCTTTAATTATCTGAAGGCACAGGCTAAAAAAGCCGGCATCAACACGATCGTTGTCGATGGGAAAGATATATTAAGCCGGCCGCTGGTTGAACTGGCTAAAGAAAAAAAGCTGGGCCCGGACACCAAAGTGTCGGCTGACCCCTGGCTGTCTAAATTAGCTTATAATCTGCACAAAGACGGTTTTATCGTTACCGTCAGATTGGTGGTCTTTAAAGACGATCATCTGATCATTGCCCGTCCGGACCTGGCGGTCAAAATCAAAGGCGGCGGGATCTATCGCGACAATAAAGGGGGGCGGTGGGCGGACCCGTATTCTGACGAAGTCAGGTTATACAATGCATTAGTAGCGGAGCGGGCGGCGCTGTCGGGAGCTGACGAGGTCCAGTTCGATTATATACGATTCCCGGCGGAAGGCAGGGCGAGAGATGCTTATTACTCCTTTGAGAAGCAAGGCGTGAGCAAGGTCGACATCATCAATTCATTTTTGAAAGCGGTTCGGGAGCGGACCAGCAAGTACAATGTTTCGATCGCGGTCGATATATTTGGCGTGACCGCCTGGCAGAGCCGGTCGGACATAGAAAACCTGGGCCAGGACCTGAAAAAAATGGCCCAATATATTGATGTTTTGTCGCCGATGTTCTACCCGTCCCATTTCCATTACGGTTATGACGGTTACGCCAATCCGGGGGCATATCCTTATCATTTCGTGAATTCTGGAGTCAGGAGGACTAAAGAGCTCCTCTCCGGTGAAGCGGTGGCGATCGTCCCCTGGATCCAGGGATTCGATTTGCGCTCGCCAAATTTCGGGCCACGGTATATAATGGAACAGGTTCGGGCCTGCCGGGATGAAGGGGTGGACAGTTTTTTGATCTGGAACGCGCGGAATGTTTATGATGTTTCTTTTTCTGCGCTAATAAAAGGGAGGTGAGAGAAGAAGAGAAACAAAGTCCCGTACACCTTTTTAGGAGGAAAAAATGAGGAAATTATTAGTTTCGCTTCTTCTAGTCGTTTCGGTTGCTACCTTTGTTTCCGCCGAACTCCTTGTCACCGCCAATCCGCTTGGCCAGGGTAAGTGGGGATTTGAACTGGCCGCGATGCAGGACCAGACATTTATGGACGTTAGCGGCGCCACTCTGATGACCTATGGCGGCTATGTGGGATACGGCCTGATGGAGAATCTTGACGCGTACCTGCAATTGGGCACCGGCAGTTCATCTGGCCTGAAATGGGGGGTCACTGCAATGGATTATACCCTCACCGCTTATGGTTTAAATCTGAAGTACACAGTGCTGACCGAGGGAGCTTCGGTGCCGGTCTCCGTAGCGATCGGCGTGGGCTATAAATCACTGTCCGGCAAGTTCAGCATGGGTGGCGGATCACAGGACGCAACTGGCAGCCAGATGGGTATCGCGGCCGGGGTGAGCAAAGTACTTGCTCCGTTCATCCCTTACGGCGCGCTCAGCTACAAGAGCGATACAATGAGCGCTGGCGGAACATCAATGGATGCTACCCAGATCGACCTGACGGTCGGCACGGCGATTGCCTGGTCAACTCAGGGAGCCGTGATGCTTGAATATACGAGCCAACAGGTTACTCCTAAGGCTGCCGGCTCTTCCAATTACACCAGCGCCCAGATCGCCGCAGGTGTTTCTTACGCGCTGCAATAAATAGGTTCTAGATAAATTAAAAAGCCCCCCGGCAATCGTTCGGGGGGCTTTTGTTTAATGATCTAGAGTTTGCTACTTTTTAGCCATTGCTCCAACCAGTGCTGGAACGATCACAATTAGCGCGTAGCCGGTGAGCAGCGACCAGCTGTAAATGGAGAGGGAACCCTTGTTGAACATCTGCGCCAGTACGACATAATCCAGGACCGCCTCCACGACCAGCCAGACGGCTCCAACCTGGGCTCCTTGATTGAGGCTAGAGAGCTTGTACATTCTGGCCGCCAGCCAGAGGATGATGACGCTGGCAACTATCATGGCTATTCCAAAAGTGTTGCCGGTCAGCTTGGGGCCGAACATCAGGACCGATCCGAGCAGGAACATGATCGCGTAGAGGACGATCCCGTAACCGAGAGCTTTTCCCCAGTTCATCTGTCACCTCCTTTTGGCTGGATTATAGCCTGATAGTTAATATTTGACAACTACGGAACCGGAAGCAACTTGACATCTCCCGGCTAATGCATCACACTAACAATAATCTATTGGATAACAGGAGGAAAATAATGAATAAATTTACTGTTCTTGTTATGGCCCTGCTTGGCTTGGCGCTGGTTCTGACTTTTACTGGTTGCAACACTGCGACCAGCACAGACACTACGACAACGACCGCCGCCGGCGGAACAACCAGTACTACGGCGCCAGGCACCGCCACGATCTCGGGGACGATCACTCTGTCCGGCCAAGCGGGGCACCTCTGGGTGGGCGCCACGACCGATAACACTTTCATGTCCGGCGTGTACCCGGGTGAGAACAACTATACGGTTGCTGCCGGCGTCACGACCTATAATTATTCCCTGCCGATCAGCACTGCCGGGACCTACTACGTTATCGCCGTTTTGGCCGTTGGGCAAGCTACGTTTCCTGGCCCTACCCCGATAGCCGGCGACCGGGTGGGAGAATACTCGGACGGCGGTGTACCTGCCGGCTTCAGCCAGACCCCAACCGGTACCCCGGCGCCCGTTACGGTCACCACCGGTGCCGTAACCGGCAAGAACTTTGAGCTGAAAGTCACCTGGCAATAGCTGTCAGCGGCTCGGACATTGTCGCGCAGCTGCCGGATGATGTCAATGGATATTGACGTATCATTGATCGGCCGCTATAATTGACCCATGACCCGCAACGCTAAATGCTGCCGGCTTGATCTCAAATTCATGGCCCAAGCGCTCCAGACCATTTCGGAGCCGAACCGCCTCAAGATCATTTGTCTGCTCCGCCGCGGCGAGCGCTGCGTCTGCCAGCTGGAAGAAGCGCTCAAGATAAAGCACAATCTGATCTGCCATCATCTTAAGGCATTGAGCGGGCTGGGGCTGCTCAAGTCAAAAAGCCGGGGGAACTTCACCTTTTACAGCTTAGATAACAAGGCCTACCAGGCCTTGTTGACCGGCATCAACAAAGTCTTAGGAGGTTGAAAATATGGAGAAAAGCGTTAGCGCCAAGCTGCCGGTTTTTGAACGATATCTTTCGGTTTGGGTGATATTATGCATTATTGCCGGAATTATTATTGGCAAAGTATTTCCGCAAATAGTCGCTATCCTGAGTCGAATGGAAGTCGCCCAGGTGAATATCCCGGTAGCGGTCCTTATCTGGCTTATGATCTATCCGATGATGGTGCAGATCGATTTTTCGAGCATAGTTAGGGTCGGAAAAAAGCCTAAGGGATTGATCGTAACGCTTGTTGTTAATTGGCTCATAAAGGCATTTATAATGGCTGTCTTTGCCGCTATCTTTTTCAGATATATTTTTGCAGCGTTCATTGCCCCTACTTTGGCCACTGAATATATAGCCGGGGCGATCCTTCTAGGCGCCGCCCCTTGTACGGCGATGGTTTTTGTCTGGAGCTATTTAACCAAGGGAAACCCCGCTCATACATTAGTTCAAGTTGCGGTAAATGACCTGGTTATATTGATAGCCTTTGTCCCGATTGTAAAATTCTTGCTGGGGGTAAACCAGATAATTGTCCCTTATGACACTTTGATATATTCGACGATACTATTTGTGGTCGTTCCTTTAACCGGCGGATATGTATCGAGGCAGCTGCTCATAAAATATATGGGGATGCCGTGGTTCGAAAATGTCTTTTTAAGGATATTAAAGCCGGTCACGATCCTGGGCTTGCTAATGACCCTGATCTTGCTCTTTGCTTTTCAGGGGAACATCATAATCAACAACCCGCTGCATATCTTTTTGATCGCGATCCCTTTGACCATTCAAACGTACTTCATCTTTGCCATCGGATATTTATGGGCAAAAAGGTGGCGGATCGAGCATTCGATAGCTTCTCCGGCCGCGATGATAGGGGCCAGTAACTTCTTTGAGCTGTCGGTCGCGGTTGCGATCACTCTCTTCGGCTTGAAGAGCGGAGCTGCTTTGGCTACCGTGGTAGGAGTATTGACAGAGGTTCCGATCATGCTTAGTCTGGTTAATTTCTCGAACAGGACCCGGCACTGGTTCGCTAAGGAAGAAATAGTCAGTTCCCGGGAGGCGATGACCATGCAGAAAAAGAAAAGACTTCTCTGGGGAAAAGCGCTGATAGCCACTGATCTATCCGAAAACTCAAATGAAGTTGTGGCGTGTGTCGCAAAAGAAGGCAAGGACTTTGCTCAAAAGACAAAACTTGTGCATGTGATATCGGTTGAAACGGCCGGAGGTCTTAATGAGGCGATCGAAAATGCGAATAAGCCTGCAATGGAATGCCAGATTGGAATGCTGAGGAATGCGGGAATAGATGCTTCGTACGCGTTCGCCTATGGCATTCCTTCCACGGAAATCAACCGCCTTATTGCCGAGGAAAAATATCAGTTCTTAGTTTTGGGTTCGCACAGCAAGAGCATGGTCGAAGAAGTGTTCCTTGGAAGCGTGGCAGATAGCATCATAAGCAATCTTTCCGTTCCCGCACTGCTTATCAAATGCAAAGGGAAAAAACAGGCAGTATGCCCGCTGGTATTTTCCGGCAATATACTTTTCCCGACTGATTTTTCGGATAATGCGAAAGCGGCTTTTGAGACGTTAACCAACCTGTCCGGCAATTATAGTCCGGCCGTCACCCTTTATCATGTCCAAAACAAAGATGTAATTCCTCAGGATCTTGACTATAAAATAGAAGAGTATAATCGCATTGATACTGAAAGGCTGAATAAGTTAAAAGGAACACTACTTAAGGCAGGGGCAAGAAGCGTGAAAATCAAGATCGAGACGGGGCACGCGAAACAGACTATTATTGATGAGATCAATAATGGCAATTACGATCTGGTCGTAATGGGGGCACAGGGGCGCGGTTGGATCGAGGAAGTATTTCTCGGAGATATCGCGCATGCCGTGATCAGGAAGTCCAACACTTCGTTATTGTTGGTCCCATTTAGAAAATAAGTTCAAGTTAAAGAGGGTAAAAAGAAGGAACATGAACAGGGAGTTGGCCAGAAAAGCCGGGGTAAGGGTCATTCCGACCATTCTCTTTTATGATAAACATGGGAAGCCAAAGGCCAAAAGCGAAGGCGGAATGACAAAAGAACAACTATTGCAAGCGATCAGGGAACTGGAGCTGAATAAATGATGGACCTGTCAAATCCATTAATAGCTTATTTGAGCGTATTTATTGCCGGACTGATCTCGTCTTTCAGCCCCTGTGCTTTGATCACGATCCCGCTGGTCATCAGCTATGTCGGCGGCTATGCCGAAGGCGATGTTAAAAGATCTTTTACTTTTTCACTTGCTTTTGTTATAGGACTTTCTATCACATTCACGATTCTCGGAGCAGTCGCCTCGCTAATGGGGACTTTGCTTGGCGATGTCGGCGGCTTCTGGAAATACATCCTTGCTGCGGTCGCAATCATCATGGGGCTGCAGATGGCGGGGATAATAAACTTTCAGATACCGACCCCCAAGATGGTCAGGACCGAGCAGAAAGGACTGGCCGGCGCGTTTCTTTTAGGGATGCTGTTTGGAATTGCCTCTTCCCCCTGCGCCACGCCGGTCTTAGCTCTAATTCTGACCTTTGTCGCGTCGAAGCAAAATCTTTTGTACGGCACTTCTCTCCTTTTCGTCTACGCCCTGGCGCACACGGTGCTGATCTTTGCGGTCGGCGTCTCGACCGGCCTGGCGGAATTTTTATTGAAGTCGCAGAAGTTCGGCAACTTCTCAATTTATGTGCATAAAATGAGCGGATTAATCTTTGTTTTGATTGGCATTTTAATATTGTTTTATATGCCATAATAGAAGGTGAAGACGATGGAGATAAAGATTCTAGGACCGGGTGGTGCAAATTGTCAAGACATGGAACGGCGCGTTAAACAGGCGCTTCAGGAAGAAGATAGATCAAAGGAGGTAAGCAATGGTTAAAAAAGGATTAATTATGTGTGTTTGTCAGGGGACCTGTCCATCTTTTAAAAAAATGGACATAATTGATGTCCTCAATCGTGTCCGCAAGGAAAAAATAGTTGATTTTGTCTCTCTGCACCCCCAGCTTTGCGCTGAAGATGGGGATCAGTACCTTAGAACGCTTTTAGCGAACAAAGATATTGAAAGGCTATATGTGGCTGCCTGCGATCCAATAATGCAGCAAAAAATGTTTCGGGAATCTTTTGAGGCGATCGGATTTGACAAAAGCAAACATGAGGCGATCGATATCCGAAATATGACAACCGAAGAAGCCGTCTCAGCGATCAAAGAAATGGTCAGTAAAAAGCCATAAGGATCAAAATCTGAACAACAGAGGTGAGAGATGTTAAAAGCTATCCCGGAAATAAACCAGAAATTCGTTGATTTTTACCGTGAAGTCTTCAAAGATGGGGTTCTTTCACTAAAAGTAAAGGAGTTAATTGCGATTGCGGTTTCTCTTGGCGCCGGCTGCGAGCCGTGCTATGAAACGCATCTAGAAAAGGCCCGCAAGCTCGGCAATACAGATGAAGAGATCAGAGAAGCGATCGCGGTGGCGGAGCTGGTCGCTGCCGGCAAGGTCAGGATGATGGTGGAAAGAGCTGACGAAAAGAAAAAAAATAACGGGGGCTGCTGCGGGCAATGAAAACACTAATGATAAAATGGCAGAGGAACTGAAGCGAGGAGAAAATTAAATGTTCAAATGGTTTGCTGATTTGATCACCTACGAACTCCTTAAATTGCCAAAAGGGGCTCATTTGTCGGAAAGCTTGAACTTTTTTCTTTATGACATACCCAAGATCTACTTTCTGCTGATCGTTGTCGTGTTTTTTGTGGCGATCATCCGCACTTTCCTCCCGCCGGAGCGGATCAGGAAAATGCTAAGTCATAAAAGAGAGTTCATCGGCAATATCCTGGCGGCCGGGCTCGGGATCTTTACGCCTTTCTGCACCTGTTCGGCCATCCCGCTTTTTATCGGGATGCTGGAGTCAGGCGTGCCGCTGGGAGTCACGATGTCGTTCCTCGTTTCTTCGCCGACCGTGAATGAAGTTGCCCTGATCCTCCTCTGGGGGCTTTTCGGCTGGCAGGTAGCGCTAACATATATAGTCAGCGGCCTGACCATTGCCGTAGTCAGCGGCCTATTTATCGGCTCGTTAAAAATGGAAAAAGAGGTTGAGGCCTTCGTTTTTCAGGTCAAGCCGGTCAAAGCCGATGGGCATGAAAAGCTGACCTGGAAGGATAGGCTGGAATACGCGGTTGAATATGTTAAAGAGATCTTTTCCCAAGTTTGGTTATACGTTATGCTTGGTGTTGGCTTGGGAGCATTGATACACGGTTATGTCCCGGTTGAATTTGTCACGCAATATGCCGGTAGGGGGAATCCTTTCGCGGTCCTGATCGCGGTTGTCATCGGCGTGCCGCTCTATTCCAACGCCGCCGGGACGATCCCGGTGGTCCAGGCGTTGATCGGGAAGGGGCTCCAGCTTGGGACCACGCTCGCTTTTATGATGGCGGTGACCGCGCTCTCCCTGCCTGAGTTCATTATCTTGCGGAAGGTCTTGAAGCCGAAGCTGCTGCTGACCTTTTTTGGAACAGTGGCTTTGGGTGTCATAATCATCGGCTATTTGTTCAATTATATTTTTTAGGAGGTAACTATGGAAATTAAAGTTTTAGGTCCGGGTTGTCCCAACTGTCAGGACCTGGAAAGAAGAGTTAAGCAAGCGCTTGCGGAGCTTGGCAGGGAAGCAACGGTCACTAAAGTGACCGATTACGCCGAGATCGCGAAGTATATCATGTCAACGCCGGGTGTGGTCATTGATGAAAAAGTGAAGCATGAGGGGAAACCGCTCCCCAGAGTTGACCAGATAAAGGGTTGGATCGAGGAAGAGAAAAAAATAGCGGGAACTGCATGATGATGATGAATTATCAGCATAAGGCGCTTGCTCTGGGAAAATGGAATAACCTGACTTTTATGGAGCAAATGGCCAACATAGGCAGTGAAGTTGAAAGAACCATAAGCTGGTCAAAAAAGAACGCTGATTATTCCCGCCAAGCCTTTGAAAGAGCATTAGAACTGTTGGATCTGACCATTGCCGACAAAAAAAACCTCCTCCGCTTAAAAGAACTGGCGCGATTAAGAGAAGTTCTGGCCGATTATTTTTTGTTCGATAATGTGTATAATTCAAGCGATAAAAAATGGCAAGATTACTTCCTGGCTTTTAATTACGCGGCGAGGATAAAAGCATAATGGACGGATCTATCTCCCTGAACTGACCCGGTTTTAATTCTCCCAATCCAAGCGCATTTTCATCGGGGATCCCTTCCACCTGGGCCCAATAAGTTTTGGGCTGTTTATTTTTTGGCGAACTAAGGTAATGGTTGAGCTCGCCATCATCGGTTAAGAGCATCAGCCCTTCGCTGTCGAGATCGAGCCGGCCGACGGGGTAGATGTTTTTGTATGGGACGAGGTCTTTGAGGGTAGGGCGTCCGAGTTTATCGGTGAACTGCGGCAGGACCCCGAAGGGTTTATTGAGGAGGATGTATTTATGTTGGGGGCTTCCCATGATATAAAAGGTCTTATCTCGCGTTAAAGTGAAGAATTTCCCCGCAAAGTTCAATAAATTCATTGAGCGTTAAATCGCTTTTTGCACCGTTGACTCGCCAGGAACAAATATTGAATTCGAGCTTCCCTTTTACATCATTGATATGATCAATAGTCGGAAGATCGGCAAACTTCTTTTTGTAAGCGCGACCTCCGAGTTTTGCTTTATTGTTATCATACTTACTTATGAGATCCCAACGTAGGATTTTCCCTGTATAAACATCAAGGCCGTTACTATTAACAACCGCACGATGAATCGCGAGCCTGTATTGTTCGCCGGCGATCCAGTCGTTACTTCGCTTCCTATCTCTCAGTACATGGGCTCGTGCTTTTGCATAGAGCCATCTAAGATATTCTTTTTCAGTGCACTTGCCAATAAGGAAATTGGGCAAAGCATATTTTATACTTGGCATAAGCGTCTCTTTATTATGTTTATCAATTATCTAAATATTGTTCAATTTAATTATATCCGTATTAATTGCGCTATGTCAAAGCGAAAGGGCCAGTGTAAGATCGAATGCAGTCGTGCTCCGGGCAAATAACAGTATTAGTCCCAACGGAGATCATGCAACTCAGAATCAATATCCTCTCTCATCGCTTGACGTTCATAAGACTCTGCTATAGAACGAAGCATTGCTCCCGTCCTCGGCCACCTTGCTTTTACTGCATCGCTCATATTTTTATACCTTTTTACGAGTTCTCGTTCCTGCTTGCCCCCATCGTTTAGCCCACGGGAGGTAACGCCGCGACTGTTGTATATGCCAGCCTGAATGTGCTCATCAATAAGCGAATTATTAAGACGTTCAATAAGATTTCGAACAGCAACATGTGGCCAAGCACCATCGCTATCTTCGGGAGCATGAGACAAAATGAAAGCAATATGTATGTCTCCACTTGTCACATGATTGGTTTCCACACATTGTTTGCGAGCGACTTCCACCCAGCTAGTTAATTCTTTTTCGTCAAGCGTGCCATCATCTTTAAGTCCAGGTAAAAGGTGCCATGAATCTATCACATTGCGAGCAAGAATCGCACGATTATTCACAATAATTTCATCAAGACCCTCACGACTAGGATCAGGAGCACGGTCATCTCGTTTGTACATAAATGAAATAAGCTGAGCAAAAAATAATGGGTCTTTTTGCAATAGGCGATGAAGTGCAAAAGGCGCAGATATTTCACGCTTTATCTCATCAAAGAAAGGCGCAAATGGCCATTCCAACCTTGCAATTTCCTCAATCGAAAGTTCATTCTGCTCATACAGTTGACGAAATATATGTCCGATATGGTATTCTGCCATTCCATTAGGACACTTCCACTTCTCATCCATTAACGAAAGCTCTTGAAGTAAACGCTGAAGTAATACAGTTGGGACAGAAACATCGCTATTCCCAGCAATCTGAAGTGCAGCGTCTGGCCTTTTAACATCTAGTAGCTTTTCAACTGCAATGGGAGCATCTTTATTTTCATTAGATCGCGAATAACCGCTTGCTTGTTTCCAATATGCATTTTCGACATCCTTGCCATGCGCGCTAACCGCCAACCATGCTGTTGCCCCTTCAGGTAAGCCAAAATATAGAAGAGCACATGCTTCAGCTGAGTAGTTGCCTTGTTTTTTCATGCGACTAATCTGATTATCTATCCATTCCGGCCCAGCCACTTCAACCCTTCCAAGCGCATATCCTTCGATAAGAATTGGTTTTTCTATATGCCTAAGCATGACATCTAATACTGATGCGTCTTCTTTGTCATCGCGTATCGCCTTACCAAGGGCATAGCCGAAAGTACCTTGATATTGTACGGTTTCAGCAAACTCAATAATTTCTTCCAATGACGCCGCATCTAAGATTTCTCGCGCCGCTTCTGCCTGAGCCGTTTTTATTGCAATCGCTTTTTCATTATAATCTTTTGGCATTTCCCTTGGCAACTTAGGCCACGGATTGCTCAAAATCCAACCAACGCGCTCAAATACATTCCTTGGAGTAAACTTCTCTAATACGCGACTAAGATCCGGAATCTCTCTGCGTCTTTCTTCATCACCATGATTACTTACCCAATTCAGCGTTTTTCGAATGCACTCAAGCAATTTAAGTCGCTCATCTTTTAAAAAAACAGCCGGGTCAATTTCTCCCAACACCTTAAGTAGCCGTTTTCGTATGTCAGAAGGTAAGCGCATGAATTTGTCTGCCGTAGAAATCAGGTTTTCTTTTGTACATGCCAAGTCACTAAGCTTAGGCAAAAGGCCGGTCAGATATTTTCGTTTATTATCTGCGTCTTCGGGCTCAAGTCCTCGTCGGGTGCCACCAGCATCACGCCAGCGAAACCGGTGTGATTCACTAAAGCTTCCTAGGCTAAAATAACCTTGTCCAAACTCCCAAACCATTTGCGGATTTTTAATGATGAGCACATCTAATGCGGCAAGCCGTTCCTCCGGTGTAGCATAGGTTTGTGGAAAGCGTGGCAGAAAGATATCGCTAAGACTATTTATCGCCCGGTTACTCCAGTTACCACCCGGGTCTATTTTTGCGAGATCACTTAGAATGTTTACGGCTCGAGCAAAGTATTCCGAGCTCCATGCCACGGCCTCAAGCGCCCACAGCAAGCCGGAGTGCTTGCATTCACCAAATAGACCCGAATCATCTTGCATTAATTCTTGAAATATCTTTGAATTATTTTTGATGCCTTGTTCCACCACCTCCATGAAAGTATCCGGAGCGGCCTCTGCAAGCAGGGGTGTTACATCTTTTAATGATGCCCATGCTTCCCATTTGCCTGCGGTGGCGAATATTTCCTTTATCACGCTATCAGCAAATGCTTGAGTAGAGGCCACGTGAGTAGAATGGTTACCATAAACCGCAAGAAGGACCAATGATTCGGATAGGCCGGTTCGAAGCCATTCAGAATAATGGCTTGATTTGCCATATAAAGATGCTGCAAAACGTTGCTCGGCTGGTAGTTCATATTTTGGATTGGTCTCTGTTAAAACAGCAAGTACGGATTTTTTAAATAGTTTCAGAGCACTGTCAGTTACATGTTGCGCAAGAAGAAACCACGCGTCCAGCGGAGATTTCAACATCCATACATCCCCAACTTTCCGGATCGGTGAATCTTCTATCGACAAGAAGGGACTAATCTCTTTAATAAAAGCGTCATAATTTTTGCCGGATAAAATTTCAATTATCTGGCGATCTCCTTTTTCCCCTTCATCCCATGCACCAATAAATAAAACCGGGATAATAATTTGCGCGGATTCTGCATTAGCCCATGCCGGGGCACTAACCGCTCCAGATCGAAACAATTGACGCCGAAGTACCGGGATACTGTGACCGGAATCTCTCGCTAATCGTTGAGCTTCGCTTTCAGAAAGACCGCTTTCACGTAATTTTATTTCTACAGCACTTCGTTGTGGTCGAGACAACCGCAGGATATCACGGACCCCGACAACTTTTGAATCCATACTAATATAAACATGATGCCCTTTAGCCACAGCAGCAGGAGCTGCGTTAAGGCATTCGCCAGGAGCAGCAATGATTAAAGGATAATTTTGAAAAGCTTGGGTTAATCCTCTTAATTCATTGATGTTTTCGACAACCAGACAACGCGCAAGGGCTCGCGTTCTGTCGACCTCTGAAAGAGCGGCAATTGCAGAATAAAGAAAGGCATATGCTTCCTCCGGATGATCTCCTTGAACTTCAAGAATGCGCGGTTCTCGACTTATCCATTTTTGAATGTCTTCCACATCTCTTGTCCGGCCCCCTATTACAAGATTGGTCGTCATTTTCGGGTTTGTCGCTACAGACCATTCCTCCCAAACTGCCTCTAAATCTCTAATGCCAGCCGAAACCACTTTGACAATCTGACGTGCCAGCCATAGGGCAACTGCCGGAGCGGAATCAAGCCACTGTTCTAATCCATCTATATTAATAACGCGAACATCTTTCCATTTTCCTGTAGCACGCTTTTTATCTTGCCACTTTTCGCCTCCCGGCCACGAACGTGGAGTCACAAAAACAAAGGTTGTTTCCTTGCGTTGTGAACTTAAAGTGCCTTTCGTTCGTTTTTTATAATCTTCTTCAGCTTTTTTCCCAGGGGATTTCCCAGCTCCAATTTCCCATCCCGAAACTCCGTTTGGGAAAAATGGAACAACGACATTAGCACTTAAATGCCCATCCCAACCTCCAACAACAACACTGTCACCGCTAGGGAAATTTATCTTCTCAACAGACGGTGCTGTAGCCAAAATAAGACGGCGCACTAGCTCCGGTAAAGTCTGCTGACAATGCCTTTGTTTGCCGTCCGCCCAATTTTTTATGTCGCCTACATCGATCCATTTCATACAAATCAATTATATCGACCCCCACCACGCCATGTCAATGCAACAGAGACTAACTAGCGATTCCCCACAATTCCCGCCATCAGAAACATAATGGGACGAGTGCTGAGATTTGAGGAAAGAGGGAAGCTTTATCATCCCTCGACAACCAATATCCGACTGTTGTATCATTTAGAAGATAAAAAATGTTAATCCTTACACTGGCCGCGATCGTATGTATAGCGCTATCCTTCGCCGTTGACAGGAAGAAGACCTATCAGGGCTGTCTGAAGGGGATCAGGATGTTCCTGGATATCCTGCCGACCCTGCTTCTGGTCCTGGCGCTGGTCAGCATATTCTTATATCTTGTCCCGGGTAAGTTCTTAACTGACATTCTGGGAGCAAAAAGCGGGCCGCTGGGAATATTAATCGCCGCTCTGCTTGGTTCGATCTCGCTTATCCCGGCATTTGTTGCTTACCCGCTGGCCCGGATATTCCTTAACCGCGGAATTCCCCCCATGACTGTCGCCGTCTTTATAACCACCTTGATGATGGTCGGCATCCTGACACTGCCGCTGGAGATAAAGTTCTTCGGCAAAAAAGCGGCCATCATGAGGAATTTATTAAGCTTTTTTGGGGCCTTGATCATCGGACTTTTAATGGGGATATTTTTATGAACTTCTGGAAAATACTCAAAGATTATTTCTGGGTCGTTATTTTTGCCGTCTTCCTGCTCGGGTCTTTGTCCCTGGGCTTTGACCCCGGTAAGCAGATCTATTCCAACTTCAGCCAGTTCATCCTGGAAATGGCCTCTTTCCTCCCCATCATGTTCCTGCTTATCGGGCTGTTTGATGTTTGGGTCCCCAGGGAGGGGATAGAGCGGCATATCGGGCAGGAGAGCGGCTTGCTTGGTGCTTTTTGGGTGATCCTTTTAGCTACACTTCAAGCCGGCCCGCTCTATAGCGCTTTCCCGGTTGCTTATATCCTCAGTAAAAAAGGGGCCAGTGTGCGCAACATTTTTATCTATCTCGGCACCTTCAGCTGCATGAAGATCCCATTGCTCACTTTTGAGATCGGCTTCCTGGGATTGAAATTCTCCTTGCTGCGCACTCTGTTTTCGCTTCCGGTCTTCTTTATCATCGGGGTCTTGATGGAAAAGTATCTGGGGAAAGAGTACAAAGTAAAACTGGCCAAGTTATAGGACGGATTGAACGGATTTTGTCCCGATGTTACAATTAATAATATAAAATAATGAGAAAAATATTTATAACATTATTATTTGTCCTGGCAGTAGCATTTTCAATTCAGGCTTTTTCAACAGCCCCGAAAACTCCGGCTGCCAATAATGCAGATTTGACTAGTGCTTTAAAATCGGGCTTGCCGGTAGTGGTAAAACTCGGAGCCGACCAGTGCTTGCCCTGCCGGGCGATGAAACCGGTCTTAAAAGAGCTGGCGGCAGAACAGAAGGGGAAGATCATAGTTCTTGATCTGGACATTAATGAGAATCGCGAGCTGGCCAGGGAATTTAAAGTAACATTGATACCAACAGTAATATTTTATGATAAGCACGGGGAGCCGAAGGCAAAATCAACCGGCTACATGAGCAAGGACGAGCTGTTAAAAAAGATCGCTGAACTTAAGCTTGAAAAATAATGGAATTTTCTAATCCGCTGATCGCTTATTTGGCCGTTTTTCTGGCGGGGCTCGTTTCTTCCGCCAGCCCCTGCGTCCTGATCCTTTATCCGTTGATCATCGGCTTTGTTGGCGGGTATGGCGAAGGGGATGTAAGAAAGTCGGCCCTTTATTCTCTGCTCTTTTCTCTCGGGCTGGCTATTACATTTACCCTGCTGGGAGCGGTCGCATCGA